>CAYNLS010000042.1:0-583 GCA_964398125.1 uncultured Gammaproteobacteria bacterium | reverse complement strand
TTGGTTTCGCAAGTGATTGAAAGCGCGACAGCTGCCGGCGCAAATCAGGTACAAAACACACGTTTTGAGGTCGAAGATCCAGGAAAATACAGAGCCGAGGCAAGAAATAAGGCTATCGACAATGCCAAAAAACAAGCTCAAGAGCTGGCAAGCAGTCTGGGAATAAAACTTGGTCGTGTAGTGAATATCGTCGAATATACACAGGATGGCGGTGGAGGTGTGCCTCCAATGTACGCTCGCGATGCTGCCGCAGGTCTTGGCGGGGCAGGCGGAGCAAGTATTGAACCCGGATCTCAAAACATAACTTCTGTTGTAACACTTTTTTTTGAGAAGAAGTAATAATTCCCCAAAAGTATGTCACTTGACAAGCTGTTTAATCCGACTTCAATTGCGATTGTTGGTGTGTCGACAGAAAAACACAAAGTAGGCCATCTTGTCGCCAAAAACATGCTTGATCAAGGATATCGTGGGGCCTTATTTTTTGTTCACCCTACCGAAAAATCCATACTTGGAGTACGTGTTTATGCCAAGCTTGAAGCTATAAAAAAGAAAGTAGATTTAGTAATATTTGCGACTCCAGCTT
>CAYNLS010000041.1:0-8751 GCA_964398125.1 uncultured Gammaproteobacteria bacterium | reverse complement strand
AGCTATTTATTTATATTTTTCATTGAGGTACTGCATCCAGTATTTGCTAATATTGACGAAAGATATTTTTCGATTTTAAGCCGTTTTAACTGTGATTGAATACCGGTCAACGTATGATTGCTTACGATTATTGAGTCAATTTTACTTTTAAAAAGATAATTTAATAATAACTTTCCATTACTTCTTGTTCTTATTCGTGTGACACGTGTCTCGTAAAATTCATGAAAAACATTTCCAAGACGTTTTAATTCCTTTAGCATCTGTTTTCTATTGCAACCGTGTAGTTCATAGAAATTAATAGAGGGAATGATGATAGTATTTCTCCACGTGGTCATGTTAACCGGTTTTCCACCAAAGGTACGAAGGACATTATTATCTGCCTCAAAACTTGCATGAGCATCGGCAATGAGCGTACCGTTCCAATCAAAAATGACCAGCTTTATCATACTCTCATTATATTCTTCTTTATCCGTTCTTCGATTGGATATTCAAACATTTCAAAAGTTTCACCGCTGATCTTTTCATAAACCTGGATATATCTTTTTGCTAAATCAATGATCAAATCTTCCGGCATTTTTGGTGGTATACCATCACCGGTATATTTTAATTCCTTTGCATATCTGAGTCGTAAAAATTCTTTATCAAAGTTTTCCGGTTCCACTCCCTTTTGAAATCTTTCTTCATAAGTATCCGCTATCCAAAATCTTGAGGAATCAGGTGTGTGAATTTCATCAATCATCATTAACTTTCCTTTATAAATTCCAAATTCATATTTCGTGTCGACTAAAATAAGCCCGTGTTTTTTACACCATTTCGATCCAAAATCAAAAAGTTCAAGTGCGGCTTTTTCCATCTGCTTGTATAGTTTTTCATCAACTATTTTTTTATCAATGATTTGTTCGCGAGTCAGTCTTTCATCATGAAGTCCGCTGCCAACTTCAGGATGAGTAGTTGGAGTGAGTAAGGGTTTGAGAAGTTTTTGATTCTTTTTAATTCCTTCGGGAAATTTTATTCCATAAATCACGCGTTCTCCTTTTTCGTATGAGTACCAGATTGAAGTTTTTGTCACTCCTGTCATGTAGCCGCGGACGATCATCTCAACAGATGTCGGCTTACAGTTGTGAGTCACCATCACATTTGCGTCAGGCACTGAAATCATGTGATTTGGAACAATATGCCTTGTTTTTTTAAACCAAAACTCCGAAAGCCTATTTAAGACAGCACCTTTAAAAGGAATGTGTCCCAAGATCACATCAAACGCCGATTGTCTGTCGGTTGTGATCAAAATTCTTTTATCATTTTTAAAATAAATATCGCGTACTTTTCCTTGACTCTTTTTTCCAAGTCCAGAAATATTTATAGATTTTAAAACCAATGGAATTGATTTAACTATTTTGTCAGTTTCTTCCAGATTTTTTGCTTTTTTTAATACTTTTTTTTCCAAAGATTTTTTGTAATCTTTCAGTTTCTTTTGTAGCGATTCGTCAGCAGTTGCCAAAATTTGTACCGCGAGAATTCCGGCATTTTGTGCGCCGTTTATTGCGACGGTAGCAACCGGCACACCGGGGGGCATCTGCGCAGTTGAGTAGAGAGAATCTGCGCCACCAAGTGTTTTTGTCAGGATTGGAACTCCGATCACAGGAATAGTAGAAAGTCCGGCCACGACTCCTGCCAAATGTGCAGCTCCACCTGCTGCGGCAATAATTACTTTTATTCCTCTGCCTTGAGCTTCTTTTGCGAATGTAAATGCGCGATCAGGTGTGCGATGTGCTGATATTACGGACACTTCATACGGTACACCAAAAGATTGCAATGCTGCACATGCATCTTTCATAATCGGGAAATCTGAGTCGGAGCCCATTATTATTGTGACCATTGCTTGTGGAGTTTTCATAGATTTTTTTAAATATTAATTTTATACAAACTTATTTAATTATCTTTCTAATTTCTTTTGCCAGTTTAAAAGCTCTCTCGGGTGCATTTCCAATATGTGATGAAACATCAAATGATTTTTTTATTTCATCTTTTGTCAGATACTTTTGAATCATTTTATTTTCCATTAATAATTTTTCCATTCGATTTTCCTTTCCTTCCTGGATTTCTTGCCAAGCCATGAGAGATGTTTCACGTAAAGTTTCATGCATTTTTTGTCTGTCTGCACCTTGTTTGACTGCCTCAATGAGAATTCCTTCAGTTGCGGCAAAAGGCGCAAATTGTTTTAAATTATGAGCAATTCTTTTTTCGTTTATTATCATGCCGCTAATAATTTTTTCTGAAGTATTTAAGATTTCATCAAGAGCTAAAAATGCTTCAGGAATGACGAGTCTTCTATTTGCAGAATCGTCAAGCGTTCTTTCCAGATAAGAATGAGTTGCATTTTCTAAAGCAACACTTGGTAATTTATCAATATACCTTGCGAGTGAACAAATTTTTTCAGAGTTAATCGGGTTTTTTTTGAAAGGCATCGCCGATGATCCGACCTGTTTTTTCCCGAATGGTTCAGACCATTCACCATACATTGGCGATTGAAGAATTCTTAAATCGGTTGCAAATTTACTGAGAGACGAAGCAATAGAAGCAAGAGAATTTAAAACAAAATAATCAAATTTTCTTGTCGAGACCTGAGAAGTAACAAGAAGAGGATTTATCCCCAATTTTTTCATCACCATTTCCTCAAGTTTTTCAGCAGACATTTTATTATTTTTCAATAATTCCGTATAACTCGCCGCTGTTCCTGTCGCGCCTTTTAATCCTTTTCCCTTGAGAATTTTTTTTACAAATTGTAAATACTCATAATCAAGTAGCAAATCTTGCGCATAAAATGCAAACCGGTATCCGACAGTTGTAGGTTCTGCAGGTTGAAGATGTGTAAATCCAATGCATGGAGTTTTTGCGTACTTTTCTATTTTTTCTGAAAATAATTTAAGTAGCGAAATCAATTTAGTCTCAATTATTCTCATCGCTTCAGTCATCCTGATTGAATCGGTGTTATCAACTACATCCATACTCGTTGCTCCCAAATGTATTTTTCCACCACCAATTTTTGCCTTTTCAGCAAATTCTTTTATTGCGGCAACGACATCGTGTTTCGTTTCTTTTTCAATTTCGAGCACCCGATCGATATTTATATTACTTTGATGTTTTTTTAAATCATCTAATTCTTTTTTAGAAACCAGCCCAGCTTTATTCTGTATTTCAGCAAGTGAAACCCAGATTTTTCTCCAGATTTTGTATTTATATTCTTCACTAAAAATATGTCGCATTTCTTGCGATCCATATCGCCAGGTAAATGGAGAATTAAATGTTGAAAAATCTATTTTATTCATATTGTCGTAATTAGAGAATTTACTATATAGTCTTTATTCCAGATTCTGTCGCAAAGAATTTTTCTCGCGACACCTGTTCCGCGATATAAATTTATTTCACAAATTTTGATTACTTCGCTCAATTAGTAAAATAGTTTACTGCGTTTTTAAATATTTTTATTCCGTCAGCAAACTCGGGAATTTTTTTTCCTTCTCGTTTATATTTTTCTTTTAATAATGTCCAGTGGGGAAGATGGGTAAACAACATTCCCCGTTCTGGGTGTGGCATCAGCCCTAGTATTTTACCATTTTCATTAGTGATTCCGGCGATATCTTTCAAAGTACCGGTTGGATTGGCCGGCAAATTTTGATATTCACAGATTTCACCTTTGTAATATTTTAGAGCAATAAGATTTTTTTTCTTAATTTTTTTAAGTATCTCTGGCACGGCATAAAATTTACCTTCTCCATGGGAAATCGCGGTTGAAAATGTTTTGATATTTTTTAACCACGGAGAATTATTAGTGATTTTTAAATCTACCCAGCGATCAATATATCTGGCTTTTTCATTATGAAGAAGTGCGACTTGTTTTTCTCCATAGCTATATTTCAAAGCGGGCAACAATCCAAGATTCACGATTATTTGAAAACCATTACAAATTCCGATAGTCAAAGTATCGCGATTTACAAATTTTTCGATTTCGGGCCATAAATGATTTTTTAATTTATTAGCATAGGCATTTCCGGAGCCGGTGTCATCGCCATAGGCAAAACCTCCGGGAAATGCGGCAATATTGTAGTCATTCAAATCATAAATACCATCAATCAAATCATTGATATGTATGATGTCTACTTTCTTTGCACCGGAAACTTCAAATGCAAATTTGGTTTCTTCTTCAGAATTTAGACCGTATCCAGAAAAGATGATTACTTTTGGTTTCATATAGTTTTAAATTCGCTCACTAATAATCTTTAAAAGTTTTTTTGTACGAATCTAATAATTTTTTAACAGTGATATTTACGATCTCTTTTCCTTTTTTATTTTTTACAATAAATTTATTTTCTTTTTTTACGGCACCAATTTTTGCAAAAGAATTTGTTTTTATCATATTTTCAAATATCGAAGTTTTTTTGGGATCAATGCTAACTAAGATTCTTCCCATACTTTCGGAAAATAATGCAGAATGATCGTTGGTAAAATCACCGGGAAGTTTTTTTAAAGAAATATCCGCTCCAAGAAATCCAGCAATTGAACTTTTTGCTAGAGCGGTTATTAATCCTCCATGAGATATACTAATGGCTGATGTTATGAGTTCTTTTTGAACTGCTTTGTAAAAATCGTCATATAATTTTTTATTTTTTTTTGTATCGACTTTTGGCACAGAGTTTCCCACAAATGTATTGCCTTCAGGATCCTTGCCTTGCATAGCGAAATATTCAGACCCACCGAGTTCGTCATGCGTTTCTCCAAGAACGTATATCGCGTCTCCCGGAAATTTAAAATCAAGTGAAACCGCTTTTGAAACATCATTCATAACGCCAATTGATGAAATTAGAAGTGTCGGAGGAATGGAAATAGCGAGCGGTTTTCCTTTTTCGTCAAAACCCTTAAAGTCATTAAACATGCTGTCTTTTCCGGAAATAAATGGCGTTTCAAATTCTGTCGCCAAATCATAACAGGCTTTTGCGGCTTGCTTTAATTGAAATAATCTCCACGGATCATTTGAACTACACCAACAAAAATTATCAAGAAGAGCCAAGTAATTCGGATCTGCTCCCGCGGCAACTGCGTTACGGATACCAGTATCTATTGCTGCAGCAGCCATGTCATAAGTATCTATATCGCCATATGACGGAAATAGTGCCTGAGAAATGACTACACCTTTTTTTGAATCAAAAATCGGTCGGCTGATTGTAGCATCTGCATTTACACGCCCACGGCCAACAAGCGGTTTTAAGGCTGAATTACCTTGAACTTCATGATCATATTGACTTGAGATAAAATCATAGCTTCCAATATTTTGTCTTGCCAACATTTTTAAAAGAATATTGGAAAAATTTTCAGACTTTTTTAGTTTAGGTTCGTAATTAACAAATGGTTTTGATGAAGTTTGCATCGGTCTTTCCGGAAGACCGTCATGAAGGAAATCCATATCAATATCCATAACTATTTTTTCTTTGTGCTTTACTACACATTTTCCGGAATTTGTAAAAGCGCCAATGATGGTGGCTTCAATTCCACGACGATTCATCAGTTTTAAAAATTTCTTCCATTTATTTTTTGGAACCGCAAGTGTCATTCTTTCCTGAGATTCTGAAATCCATATTTGCCATGGCGAAAGTCCGGGATATTTCAGCGGTACATCATCAAGATTCACTAAACATCCGTCACTCTCTTTTCCCATTTCCGCAACAGAACATGATAAACCTCCAGCGCCATTGTCAGTAATACTATTAAACAATCCTTCACTCCTTGCTTCCTTCACAATCGCGTCACTGAATTTTTTTTGCGTTATCGGATCGCCAATCTGCACTGCAGTTGCAGGACTTCCGGTGTCTAAAGCTTCTGAGGAAAAAGTCGCGCCATGAATACCATCTATTCCGACTCGTCCGCCAATCATCACAATATAGTCTCCAGGTTTTGCTTTTTTAATGTATGCTTTGTTTCCTTTAATTTTTTTTGGTATCAGTCCAATTGTCCCTACAAAAACGAGCGGCTTTCCTTTATATCTTTTATCAAAATACATAAATCCTTGAGGAGTTGGAATGCCCGAACAATTCCCACCGGAATTTACACCGGCAATTACGCCTTGCATGATGCGTTTCGGTGATAACATTTTCTGTGTAAAGTTTTTTCCTTTGTATATTGGAGTTGTGTCATCGGGATCTGCGAAACAAAATCCATATCGATTCATGATTGGTTTTGCCCCAAGTCCAAATCCCAGTGAGTCTCGATTTACACCAACAATTCCAGTTATCGCACCGCCAAATGGGTCAAGAGCAGAAGGAGTGTTATGAGTTTCAACTTTGTCAGTCACAATATAATTTTCATCAAAGATGATTCCTCCCGAATTGTCTGTAAAAACAGAAGCACAAAAATCTCCGCCAGAGGCGGATCGGCCTTTGGCCGATTTTTTATCCCTCACTAATTCTGTTGCTCCCTTAATATATGTTTTATATAAACCGTTCTTCACTTCATCTATAGAATTTGCAAAAATTGTGTGTTTACAATGTTCAGACCAAGTTTGAGCAAGTGATTCAAGTTCGACATCAGTTGGATCTCTTTTCTTTTTTTTGAAATAGTCGCGAATAGTTTTCATTTGATCAATATCAAGGGCAAGTGGTCCGCGACGAGAATTATCTCTATTTTGTATTCCTTGTTTACCAATATTTATTAAGTCCTCATCAGAAATATTCAAATTAATATTGTCAACTTTTGTTTGTGTTTCAAGAATAACTTTTGCGATGGAAATGCCCATTCCGTGACCTGCGTTAAAATCCTTAAAACTTTTTATAATTGCCCGCTGAATGAGAGGGTTATATAAACTGTCAGCAATTTTTTTTGCATCATTATTATCAAGTTTTCCAGTTATAAAAATGATTTGAGATGAATAAACATTTTCGCTACTCATGAATTTAATTTTAAATTTGTCCTCGATCATTTCACGCGACGTATTTCCGATATTATCAGTAACTCCCGGCAAAAATCCGATTTCAATTGCCCAAGTAAATTTTTTTGGATGAAGTGGAGAAGTGTAACTAGCTTTTTGGACTGAGGGATTATAGAAAAGACTACTCAAGGTTTCTAAATTTTTTTTATTAATTTTTTTATCAATCGTATAAACGTCAACTACAGAAACATCTCGGATTTTATTTTTTATTTCCAAAGAATTCAAGCTACTTTTACGAGTAATTGCTCGAGTGTCTGGAACTGTCGATATTATTTCAAGTCTTATTGCCATACTATTTTAAAAACTTAGGTTTTTTGCGCAAGCCAATATCTGTTCTAAACTGCATTCCATCAAATTTTATTTTTTTAACACCGGTGTAAGCATTTTTTAAAGCGTCTTTCAGATTTTTTCCTATTGCAGAAACTGCCAAAACCCGGCCACCATTTGTGACAATATTTTTATTTTGTTTTTTCGTTGCGGCATGAAAAATCACAACATGTTTTTGTGAATCTGCTTTTGAAATTCCAGAAATCTTAACTCCTTTTTGTGAAGATTGCGGATATCCGGCTGAGGCAATCACAATACAACAAGCACTTTTTTTGTACCACTCGATCTTCACTTTTGAAAGTGTTCCGTTTATACATGCGTCAAAAATATCGTATAAATCGGTTTTTAAAAGTCGCAAATATGGTTCTGTCTCCGGATCTCCGAATCGACAATTAAACTCCAAAACTTTTGACCCATTTTTTGTGACCATAATACCAGGATATAAAATTCCTTTATATTCTATGCCACGGCGTTTCATTTCTTTTAAAGCTTTCATAATAACTTTCTTTTTAACTTCTTCAATCAATTTTTTCGAAACCCAGGGAACTGGAGCAATGGTTCCCATACCGCCCGTATTTGCTCCGAGGTCACCATCAAAAATTTGCTTATGATCTTGAGAGGTGGGGAATATTTCTGCGGTTTTTCCATCGCAAAACGCATGAAAAGAAACTTCCTGACCTTCAAGAAATTCTTCAATAACTACCGTGTTTCCTGCGTCACCATGAAGTTTGTCGAGCATAATATCTTTTAAAGCATCTTTGGCGTCTTCAATGTTTTTTGCAACAACGACTCCTTTTCCTAAAGCTAAGCCACTGGCCTTAATAACAATCGGCATTGGTTGTTTTACCAAATATTTATATGCAGTTTTGTAACTTGTGAAAGATTCAAATTTTGCAGTCGGAATTCCTGCCTTTTTCATAAGTTTTTTAGCAAATGCCTTTGACCATTCTATTTGTGCTGCTTTTTTTGTAGGACCGAAAGCACGAATACCTACTTTATTTAAATCATCCACCATGCCGGCAGCAAGTGGATCATCAGGCGCAACAACAACCATATTAATTGGATTTTTTTTTGCAAAATCGACGACTTCTTTATTATTAGTAATATTTAATGAAATATTTCTACCGATTTCTGCAGTTCCAGCATTGCCAGGAGCAAAATAAATTTTTCCAACTTTTTTAGATTGTTTAAGTTTCCAGCCGATCGCATGTTCGCGTCCTCCACTGCCGATTATTAGAATATTTTTTTCCATATTAATGCCAAAATGCTCGACGATGTGTAAATATCATGGGAATTCCGGCTTCATTTGCCGCCGCAATCGAGGCTTTATCGTTAATTGAGTCACCTTGTTCAATGATTACTCCAATGCCATATTCTGCAGCCAATTTTACCGTATCATCAAACGGGAAGAAACTATCACTTGCAAGTATTCCCGCATTTGAAAATCC
>CAYNLS010000040.1:4899-9496 GCA_964398125.1 uncultured Gammaproteobacteria bacterium | reverse complement strand
TATTAGCACTCACATTCTTGTTACCAGATCTAATCCTAAATTGTATAAGAGGTTCCTCGATTATGTGGATGGCGGAGTGAAGGACTAAACCGACCCATAAATCAAAATCATGAAGTTGTGCTAATTTTGGATTGTTATAACCAATCTTTTTAAAACAAGCTTTTTTGAGACACGCCCCAGAAAAACACAGACAATTGCCGTTATAAAAAAAATGATTGAGCCAATCATAGCGTGATCTATTTTTTTGGTCAAAAACTTTATGATAAAAATGCGAATTTTCATCAAGTGCGTTTCCGTTTTCATCAACAAGAATTGCATGAGAAAAAACACCACCGACATTTTTATTTTTTTTAAAGGATTCAAATGTTTTCTTCAAAGCGTCTGGAGAAAGTATGTCATCAGATCCCATGAAGTAAATATATTTTCCAAGAGCTTTATCAATACCAAAATTTAATGATCTTGAAATTCCAATATTTTTTTCAAACTTGAAAACACTTATCCTTGGATCGGAAAATGATTTTAAAACTTTGTAAGTATCATCATTCGATCCATTATCAATTGCGATTATTTCAAAGTCAGTAAAGGATTGAGAGAGAACACTTTCAATTGTCTGTCCAACATATTTGGTGTGATTGTAAGCAGAGATTAAGATACTTATTGTCGCATTTTTTTTCTTACTCATATTTTTTTTGACGGAAAAATTGTATCTCTTTTTTTCATGATCGGAGATTCAATATATCGATAAATCATAGCAGATAAAAATAAGATGAGAATTGTCGGTGTGAGAATATTTAAAAATTGGTTATTTAAAATATTTATGTTTGAGTGAAAATATTGGTAAATCTCAAAGTGAATAAGATACATGGAATACGAATAAATACTTAAATAAGTAAAAGTTATATATACAGGTTTTATTCGTCCCAACTTGCTATTTATCACTTCGCTGTTTTCTACAAAGATCATGATCAGTCCCATCAAAATGCTAAGTAGAGGCCAGCTTGTTATCCGTACTATTTCAGACTGATCAAAATATACAATTCCTTTTGACATCATGATATTCACGTACCAAAGATAATAAACACCAAGTAACAATAATGAAATTATAAAAAGACTTCTGGTTTTAAATAAATTAAATAAATACTTATAATTCAGCTTTATCTGCGCAAGCAGAACTCCAATCAGTAATGAATCAAAACGAAGTGGGATAAATTTGCGGACACCAAGATCAAATGTAGGTTGAAATGCAAAAACGTAAACACCTCGTGCAATAAAAATTAATAGGATAGAAAGTCCAATATAAAAAGTGATATTACTTGTAGATTTTTTCTTAGGAATAAGAAAAAGAATTGGAAGCAGGAGATAAAACCATTCCTCAATCGATAGACTCCAGGCAACACCAAAAAAACCAGATTCTATGGGATGAAAATTTTGTAAAAAAATAAAATGCAGGAAATGAGGATTTTTAATTGGTTGTGAAATATTTGCCATAACTACAAGAATGATGAGCACAAGATAAAAAAGAGGTAAAGTCCTAAGCCACCTCCTCATATAAAAAGTTTTGATTGTTTTGACTGATAATGAATTCACCATTTTTTTTAAAACTATCTGGCCAATCAAATATCCACTCAAAACAAAAAAAAGTTCTACGCCATACAATCCCGCATGATATAACAAGTTGTATATAAGACGTTGAGACGAGAAAAATGGTGCAATATGTGCCATAAGCACCATAATAATCGCACTTGCTCTGATGATATCGAGTCCAAAGTTTCTTTTTTGTTCAATCATGATAAACGGGTTAATATGAAAACGTTTTGTATAATGTGCTAAATGAAATACCGCCCTCCATTTCTAATAGTTTTGCTTATTTTTCTACTTGTAAATATTGCCTTTAATATTAATATTTGGCGCGAGATAATTCAATTTGATAAAGTCGATTATATCCAAATTGGTGATGGACCAGCCTTTGAAACGCTTACTGAGGAGGTTTATCAAAAGTTGATAAATTTTGAAAATCCTTTCTTGATAAAAAAAACATTTTATCCTTTTGAGACAAATATATCTCTGAGCGACCCGGCGATCACTTATGGAATATTATTTATACCATTTCGTGCATTATTTGAAACTCATCAATCAATGATGATAATCGTCATGTTAAATTTGTTTCTTTCAGAAATTGGTATGTACTTATTATTGAAGAGATTCAAGATCATTACGGGGATAGCAATAATTTTTAGCCTGGTATACGCATTTACACCATTTATCTCAATTAGAATTGGAGGACATTATACTTATACTTCAATCTACTTTTTTCCATTGATTCTATATGCATGTATAGAGTTTTTAAATGAAAAAATACGATCTAAAAAAATAATTTTATCTGCGTCGATTTCAATACTTTTTGCTTTACTACTGATGAGTAATTTTTATTTTTTTATTGCAACTCTTTTTGTAGGCGCGTTGTATTTACTATTTTATTTTTGGCAAGATACAAAGAAAACTTTCAGAAGAATATTTGCAGAATTTGGATACCTAATTTTTTCTATTTTTTTATTTTTACTGATATTAGCGCCATGGTTACTTGCTGTTAATCAATATATTCTTTTTGATGATGTAGTACAAACGCCAGGATTCGGAGGTGCCATCGAGCTTTCGGCAGATTTACTCAGTTTTATTACGCCAAGTGAAGCAAATCCATTTTATAGATATTTAGTAGTTACATTAAGTTCGTTATTTCCACTATTTGTAAAATACAAAATTTTTTATATCAGCTACGGGATGCATTTTGCTTATGTTGGCATCATCATTCTTCTTACATACTTTTATCTTCTGACCTTCTGGAAAAAAATAAAAAAGTCTTTGATGTCATTAATTTTTCCTCATTTTATAATCAGCCTTTTTTTAGCTACCCTTTTACTTGGACCATTTTTAAAGATCGCCAACAGATGGATGATAGTACTTGATGGGGTTGCGGTAGTGATACCGTTGCCATTTCTTGCAGTTCATTATATTCCAGTATTAAATATGATGAGAGATCCCAGTCGCCTACTTCCCATCGTAGTTTTTTTAGGTTGTATAGTATCAGCAATTGTAATTAATAACTTTTATTTGAGAACAAAAAATAAAAGGATTGTTATTATTTTTTTATTTCTTGTTTTTATTTTTGATCAATTTTATCTAGATTTTGCAAGAATAACTCAAAAAATACCGCATAAATTATTTAATACAATATCAAAAGATAATGATGATTATTCAGTATTAAGTATTCCTTTTACACTTAGAGATGGATTCAGATATATTGGCTTTGTTCATGACCCTATGAATCATTATGGAACTGTATTTCATAATCATCCCGTCATTGGAGGTTATGCGGCTCGTGTCGGTACACAAGTTTTTGATTATTATAAAAATTTATCATTCATCTCATATATTGCCGAATCAGTAGATAAGGGCAACTACAATCCTTATACTCATACGCCCAAAAATAATAAGTTACTTCCTTTTAAAGGAAGTAAAAAAGATGTAGAAAACCAAATTGAATTTTTAAACATTAAATACGTTGCGCTGAAAAATGACGAGTCTTATTCACAAGGAATGGCAAATTTTTTACAAGCAAATAGATACAAAAAAATATTAAATGATGGTCAATATGATTTATACAAAATTAAATTGATGAATAAGTCTTATGATCAAGTTAATTTTGGATCTCGGTTTGACCAACTCTCTGTCGTTTCCGGATTATCTGAACAAATAAATTCCGAATATAGAATCGTTACAGATGATGTAGTCAAAATATTTTTAAAACCAAAAAATGATAAGATTTTATATTTTAAAGCCGATTCCAATAAATCGGTTGACGTAGATTTTTATATCAACAAAAAATTTATTGGTTCAAAGATGTTGACGCCACAAGAAAAAAGACACGAGATTTCTACCAGTGATAGTATTAAAAAACAAAGTATAAATGAAATAATTTTGAAATTTGATAAAAAAATATTGGAAAATGATGCAATGATAAAATTTTATATTCTAGGTCTAGATAAATAATTATGATCGCACTATTTTTTTTAACATTTATTTTAGTGGGATACGGCTTTTCAATATTGTTTTTACCTAAAAAAATGCGTCATAGTGCATTGTTATTGTCACCTTGGATCGGTATTGCTGTAATAATTTACGCTGGATTGGCGCTAAATTTAGGAAAAGTTGCTATGAATGAGGAGCTTCTTGTTGGACCGGGATTCAGAGGATTCCATTTCATCATACTTATTACTGTCACATCAACTTTATATGCGGCTTTTTACTACAAAAGAAAATTTTTGCAGTTTGAAAAAAGATATCTAATAATTCTTGCTTTATCATTGACTTTCTTGGGATTATTACAGTTTTTTCCTTTTAAAAATCAGACATCTATTATCAAATCTTCAAATTTGCTCTTAGAACAAACCATTACTGATACGCTTCTTAAAGCTAAGAGCCTATTACCTGTAGATCTTTTAATTGGCGTTCCGATCATTGTAACGTTTTTTAGATCTGTGTATCCGGGTATTTCTGCAGAATCATTATCGCAAATTGCAAGTTTATATACTGAGTTTAT
>CAYNLS010000040.1:0-4889 GCA_964398125.1 uncultured Gammaproteobacteria bacterium | reverse complement strand
CCATCCTCCAGTCAGCATCTGTCAAAAGCTCTTTTATAATTTCTGCTGGAATTTTTATTTGCGCTTTAATCTTTCTTAAAGAAGTAGTTACCAGCAATTCGCGATCAATACATGGATCTGACTTACTATTTGCACTATTCATTTTCGCTTTATTGAGTATCAACATAACACTTGCCATTATCAGTCTACTTTTATTTTTTCTTTTTTCTGTTTATCAAACATATGACAAAAAAACGTTATTGCCACTTTATAAAGCAAGTCTAATAGTTCTTTTAATTCCTCTGATGAACCCTATTTATACAGGATTATTATTACATCTTTATTTTCAAAAATGATAGAAATCGTATTTTATACAGCAGCCACTTTTATTCTCACGTTTATTTTTGGATCCGGATTAACACTCCTTATTTTACCTTCTACAATGAGACGATATGCTCTTTGGCTTACTCCCTGGATTTTGATTATATTTCTGATTTTTACCCTCACAACATTTAGCATCTTTGGCTTATCTGTTAAAACCGTCAGCCCTTTCATCATTGTCTCCCTTTTGCTGTTAAATATTTATGTAATATTTAAGACAAAATTAAAATATATTTTTGCACTAAAGAAGGACACGCTTCTCCTTCTTTTTGTGATCACCAGTATCACTCTGAACCTTTCACCACTTCTTCGTAGACATCAATTTTTGACTACAGTATCAATGGGAAACAATGATCCCATTGTTTATGCCGGATCTTCCGATTTTCTAGTGAATCACTCGATACGTGATAACTTTTTTATGACCACTCAAGATTATATTGGAGGACTTCTGGTAACAAGCTATCGTTGGGGATCGCCGATTATTGAATCGTTTTTCTTAAACATATTTGACTTAAAAGGCTATCAATATACCTACGCTTTTGAAGTGATTTTATACGGACTGATGATTCCGATGGCATATATATTATTGCAAATAATTTATAAAGAAAAATCGTTACTGGCTCTAATATTTTTATCTTTACTTCTAGTATTTAATGCGAATATGCTTTATATCGTATATCATGATTTTTTCGGACAGGTACTTTTTTGGGGTTTGGGATTGACGCTACTGATATTTATTTATTCATATTTGGATAAACCAAGTCTTCTCATCAATGGCATAAATATATACGATATTCTGATAGCGTTTTCACTTTCCGCGCTTTACATGTCTTATCATGAACCAGTAATTTTTATCCTTGGACCATTATTTATATATATATTTTTTCTTTTTGCTTTGAAGAAACAAGCAAAAAAAACACTGCACGGCATCATGAAGATCGGACTCGTAACTTTTTTATTATCATCGAGTGTGATCGTCACTGCAACTGTGAATGATTTTCTTCAGGCTCTGAGGGTTGACCCAAATGCTGTAATAGGTTGGCAACTTTTTCGTCAATCCGTACCATTTGCAAATCCTGTTGAGATGATTGGTTTTTCAAGTATTCACAATTTTCCTCCTATACCAGTTTTTTACGCCGTGATATTGAGTTTGTTAGTTATTGGAATAATAATCTACGGTTTTATCCAAAGTAAGCAAAAACTTCTAACTTTTAGTTACATTATTCTGATTGTTCTATTTCTTGTCTGGCTACTAAATAATTTCTTTGCGTATAATCGAGCTCTGACTTACAATCTGCCCTTAATTCTAATTTTATTTACCATTGGCGTTGCTGAAATAATTGAGAAAAACAAAAAAACAATTTATTTTTTTGCCGTCGTTTTCATTATGGTAGTTGTATCAGGTATTTTATTAAATAAACGATTTTTGAGAGAGCATGCGGCAATAACTAAAAATTTTATTTCGCTTAAAAATCTACCAGCAAATGCGAAACACGAAGCTATTTATATCGAACAGGACATCAACGGAACAATGCCACTTTGGAAAATCATCTGGACAAGTTATTTTATCTATCCGGAAATAACGGAAAATCTACCAACAAAGAAATCGGTTACAAATCGATACGCTAATTCTGTACCAGACAACGCACTTATATTGATAGAAAAACCCACTGCATGGTATGTGCCTACAAAAGTAGTTTTAAAAAAAGTTATTTGGGAGAATGAATACTATGTTTTAGGTAGACTTTGCAATAATGAAGAATGTCTGATAGATAAATCTTTTGATTTATCGCAAGTGAATTTTTCCCCCTCCGACTATGAGGATAGCATTTTATTGATCGGTTGGAGTACAAAAGAATCCGGCCATAGATGGATTAATAATAAGATTGCCACCTTTAGATTAGTCGCGGATAAACCTGTATCAAATCTCAAAATGGAGGCATTAAGTTTACAAAAACCACAATCGTTGAAAGTTTTTGTAAATGACGAATTTATTGAGGAAGTTGCAATTGACACTTCCTGGAATGAATATGATTTTTATATCGGCAATCATGAAAATGAAGTTGTAAATTTCCAGCTTGAGTTTAGTAATCTTTATAATCCAAACTCATTGGGAATAAGTGCCGATCCGCGTGATCTTGCTGTAGATATAAAAAAGATCAGTCTTGAATGATCTTTTGATATACCTTCAAAGTTTTACGAGCAGTTTCTGTCCATGAAGGGATGACAATCTTTTGCAACTTAGCAGTTTTAATTAGTGAATTAATTTTAGCCGCAAGCTCTACAGGATCGATTTTTTCAATAAATTCTGTTTTTAAACTTGGAGAATTGAATGCAATTGTAGGAGTCCCTGAAGCTATCGCTTCGAGCGGAGGTAGACCAAAACCTTCATAAAGCGAAGGATAAATAAATACTTTTGCTTCCTGATAAAGTGTGGGAAGATCTTCATCATCAATAAATCCTGTGATGATTATTTTTCCGTTTAAATTTATTTCGTTTATGAGACTAAATACTTCTTCATTTTTCCATCCCGCACGCCCGGCAAGTACAAGTCGATATTCCGGATAAGATTCTGATACGATCTTGAATGCTTTAATCAAAGTAGGAATATTTTTTCTTGGCTCTATTGCACCGACATACAAAATATAAGGATTGATGATTTTATATTTTTTTATGATTTTTTTATTTTTTTCGGAGGAACTTTTCTGAAAAAATTTCTTATCAACCCCAAGAGGAACAGTATAAATAGGATTTTTAGCATTTGGATAATAATATAATAAATCTTCTTTTGTTTTTTCTGAATCTACAATGATAGCATCATTTTTCTCGATGGTCATTTTGAGTTTTTTTTCATGAGACTTCACAATTTCTTCTGTATGAAAATGAGGAAATTTTTTCCACGTAAGATCATGGATAGTAGTTATACCTTTTGTTTCCTTTAAAAGAGGAGGTCTTAAAAAATCTGAGGAATGAAATATGTCTACTTTACCGATCAACCATTCAACTGGCAGAATTTCATATTTATTCCAGCATAATTTCATTACACTTGGTGGTAAACGATAATCATAAACATTATCTCCAAGTTCAGAAAGTTTATTAAGATAGTTAAAATTTTTTGGTCTTCTAAGCGAGCTATAAAAAAGGTGATATGAATTTTTTTTATCAATCTCAAGTAAGTTCTTTACAAGATTATAAGTATAAGTTGCCACACCACTGCCCTGATAAACAAGCATTGATATATCAATCCCTATCTTCATAAGGTTTTCAAAAATTTGAAGACATTTCCTGCAGTCTTATCCCAAGAAAATTTTTTACTTTGTATTAAACCCTTTCTAGACAAATCTTGTGCAAGTTGCGGATTATTGATGATTTGAAACATTTTTTCTTTTAAATCATTGAAATCTTTAGGATTCACATACAAAGCCGCGTCTCCTGCAACTTCAGGTAACGACGATGTATTGGAACATATAACTGGAGTACCAAGTGCTTGAGATTCTAAAACAGGCAATCCAAAGCCCTCGTAGATAGACGGATAAACTACTGCATATGCATTTTTAATAAATGCTTTAATATAGTTATCGCTTATATACTCAATGAGAATAAACGGGTTATTTTTATCGGTTGGAAAATTTTCATGAATATAATTTTCAACTAAAATTTTTACTTTTCCCCATCCCTTACCTCCGATCAATATTATTTTGAAATTTGAAGGAATCTTTTTTTCCTCGTAAAGTTGCGCAAATGCCCGCACTAGATAAAATATATTTTTTCTTGGTTCAAATGTGCTATAAAACAAAAAATATTTATTCTTTTCAATGATTTTTCCTCTAGTGTTTAAAAATGTATTTACGTCATTGAAATTAACATCATCACTATCATTAAGAAATGATTGATCGACTCCTGGATAACCAACTAAAATTTTTTTCTTTTTAAATTGAGGAGAAAAGGCAAGCAAATCATTTTTTGTTGATTCACTTATAGTTACAATTCCTTGACAATGCTTTTTAGCAAATCGTAGCTTTCTTGATTGTAGATCGCATGTTTCAGAACGATGAAAATTTGGTAGAAATACCGTTGTTAGATCATAAATCGTGATGAGGTTTTTCATCCCCTCCATGGGGTAAAATGCGGTTTCCGAATGATAGACTATTTTAATATTATTTTTTTTAAACTCATGCTTGAGCTGTTTTGCATATTTTGAAAAGTTTTCTTTTTCAACATATTTTTTATAGATCTTTCTAAGACTAAAAATATGATCAAGCGTTTTTAAAGGGTACCTGATTATAGGTATACCTAATATTTCCAACCAGTCACTCCATTTACTTTCACCTTTTCTTGAAATTATAAGTTTTTTCTCATAACCGACCAAAAATACATGTTTATTATCAACGAGTTTTAATATTTCAGGATTTATTGAGTAAAAAAGCAATGAGTGGGCAAAAGTAAATAAGTATATTTTGCTCTTTGAATTTTTCTTTTTTTGATTTTCTATTAGTGCTGTGAGTAGACCGAAGGTGTATCTATACACT
>CAYNLS010000039.1:0-9618 GCA_964398125.1 uncultured Gammaproteobacteria bacterium | reverse complement strand
TTGCCTTTGTTATAATAAGAAATGGTGATAAAGTATTTTTTGATAATTTCAGCAGTTGTTGTCACTTCTTTTGTTTTAACTAAAAAAGGATCGGTAATGGGTGTTTCTACCATGGTTCCTTTTTTTCCAACACCAACACCGACGCCAACTTCAACTCCAAGTCCAACTTTAACATTAACGCCGACATTAACCCCAACCCCAACAAATACGCCAACTCCACTTCCTCCTAGCTCATATGATGAGTATTTTGATCAATATAGCTCGCAATATAACGTAGATAAAAATCAATTAAAAAAAATCGCTATCTGTGAGTCGGGTATGAATCCAGGATCGACAAATGGTGATTATGGAGGGATGTATCAATTCACGTCAGAAACTTGGATTAATACTAGAGCGCAAATGGGAATAGATACAAATCCAAGTTTACGCTTTGCAGCAAGAGAATCTATCGAAACTGCAGCATTCAAAATCTCCCGAAATGGTACCAATGCTTGGGCAAATTGCCTTTGATCATATTTGATGCATTTTTATTCATTGACAAAGTAAACGATTGTTTATTATGATTGGTTTAATCATTAATAATTTTTTTTATTTATCTATGGAATCAGACATTCTGACACCCATTAAAAAATTCTTTCGTATAAACAGACGTTTACCATCTTACTCTGAAATGCTTAAAATATTCAATGTTGCCTCAAAAAGAACCGTTTATATGTACATCCAAAAACTTGTTGATGAAGGATTTCTGAAAAAAGTAAATAAAAAACTGGCGCCAACAAAAATGTTTTTCTCTTTGCCGGTGCTTGGCATGATTCAGGCAGGTTATCCTATCTTAGCCGAGGAAAACCGCAATTACATCACTCTTGATGAGTATTTTATTGAGCAACCTGATAATTCATTTCTTTTAAAGGTGCGCGGAGATTCGATGATCAACGCCGGTATTTTTGAAGGAGATCTTGTGGTTATTGAAAGGAAAGGGCATGTAGAGTCGGGGGATATTGTACTCGCTGAGATTGACCGCGAATGGACTTTGAAAATATTGAATAAAGATAGAAAAACAAACAAGATGTTTTTGGAAGCCGCAAATCCAAAATATCCGCCTTTTTATCCTCAAGAGGAGCTGAAAATTCATGGGATCGTGCGGGCGGTTTTCAGAAAAATGAGCAGACGAGTCAACTAATAAAATATATATCCTATTGCAAAAGCATATTTCCTAAAGTAAACTATTAGCACATGGCCGAAAAAGCAGAATCACATTCTTCATCAGAGGCAAAAAATCTTTCAATAGAAAAGATTATTGCAGTTGCTTTTAATCGGACAAAGGAAAGATTTCTCCCGTATTTGTTAGCTGCAATTTTTGGTATTGGTTTGGTGATTCTGGCAATTATCGCAATGGGATTTCTTGGAGGTATTGTATTTCTTTTGTGGCTTGGGACAAAATCAACCGTTATTTCCTATATTTTTGGCACGATTGCTCTTCTTGGTAGTATAGCCGGATTTATTTATGTTCAGAGTTGGTTTTCTCTTACTATCGTTTATACGGTTATTGCAAAATCACGCGTTTCTGCCATGGATGCTTTCAAAGAAATGCGGCCACTTGTCCGCGGATATATTTGGGTGAGCATCATCAATTTCCTGCTCCTGTTTGGACTTTTGCCTTTTGGGATAGTAACAATTTTTATCTTGTACTTTTTTTGGATCGTCTGGAGCATGTTTACTGTATATGTATATATCGAAAAGAAAATGCACGGACTTGATAATTTGTTTATGAGTAAAGCCATAATCTCAAAAAGATTTTGGGAATTTGTTTTAAAAATAGTGATTATTTACGTACTTTATTTACTGGTGGTTTTTATAATTCAGGCAATTGGACAAGAATCTTCGGCTATTTCCAGCATCATATACATGATTTTTTCCTTCCTTTCAGGTCCATTTCTGATAAGTTACTTATATGAAATGTATAGTCAATTTGAACATCCAAAAGACATAGGTTCAAAACAAATCTGGATCATACTTTCGGTTGTCGGCTGGATAATCATGGTTTTTGGATTTTTTGCATTCTCATCGTTTATCGGACGTGAGCTGCCAAAAATTCAAGAGGGACTTATGAACAAAGAAGAAAGAGGCGACTACGATGATGTTGAAAGCGATGTTGATTATCAAGAAGGCATTTCTCCTGGAGTAATATAGTTGCTACTTTTTATTTTATCTTTTCAAAAAGGGCAGCTCTTTCATTTTTTTTAAGAAGTTTATAGCTTTTAGACTGAGTAAATTTTGTGAATAAAATTTCAAACTTTTCATTTTCTGAAGATAAGTAGACATATTTTATTGGGAGAGATTCGACATTTATTTCATCGAGATGCTCAGATTCATACTGTCTTTTTTTAAAATCTATCCCAGTATTTTCTAGAACATTAACAAAATTTATATAAGTCGTCTTCCCGGAAAAAGCGGAAACATAAGCCATGTCATTTCCAAAAATTGGTGCCAGTACTGGTCCGTCAGGGAGTTTCTCAAGATGTTTTAAAACTTCAATTTCATCTGTCGCTATTACAAAACGGGCTTTATTTGTCAGATAATTTGCATTTATCAGGTTTGCCGGAAACGTCAGAAGAAAAACAGGAATAAATAAAACCCAAAAGAATAACCGTGACCTTTCATAAATTTCAAAAAAGAATTTGGCGGCAAAAATATTCATCAAAAATGCAGCCACAACTGCAAACTGCATAGGATTGTACCAATCACCCTTTTGAATAAAAAGCACGGAAGCTGTAATCGCAAGCAAAATTGAAATAGAGAGTACGATCTCAAAACGAGTTATTTTTCTAACAATTATTTGTTTAAGAATATATAAAAATCCAATAACACGAGTGCCAAAATAAAAAATCACAAAAAGTGCGGTTGAAAGAAGTTCTATAGCAAAAAGACGAGGGGAGAATCCGTGTTCATACAAAAAATAGCGAGCATTGACAAGGTCTGACATGTAAAATAGATCCCTTGTTTCTATAAGGTGATGGACTGTTGCGAATGGAGAAAAAATAAATATTGAACCAGATTGCGAAGCTCCAAAAGGATTATAAAATACTATCACAGCAAGAAAAGAACTGCCTAAAAAAATCGCAAGACGAGCGAGTGATAGTTTTGTTTCCTTTTTATTAAATAATAAAAAAATTTCATTAAGAACTAAAATTAGCATAATGACAATCGCAGTATAAAATTTTGTTCCAAATGTGAGAAATACTAAAAAGCCTATTAAAAAAGATTTTTTGACTGTCAGTTTGTTTTTATAAATTGCAATTAAAATATAAAGTAAAATTAAAAATGAAAACGCAAAATGTATGCTTTCTAAAAGTCGTGTAGCCTGAAAGGTGTTTATAAGTGCACTATTGTCGATATAACCTTTATGATAAAGCGAGGTTACACCAGCAAGTTGGATGCCAAAAAGAACAAAAAACATAAATAATGCGACAAAGATTGGTTTGTCTTTTATGGTTCGGGAAAGCTCAATAGCCAGCCCGATAAGCAGTAAAAAGTAAACGACGGGAAAAAGCTTATAAAAAGAAAAATATATTGAAATACCAACACCGGATAAAAGATAAGCGAGAAGATTTGGTAAATAATGATAACCAGTAAGCAATTCGCCTGAATAAATAGGCATTTGAAAGGGTAGGGTTTTAAATGCGGTCTTTGCAACGGCTAGAAACCAGACACCATCTCGATAATTTGAACCAACAATAAACCCACAGACATCATTTACACATCCGTTCTGGCCATCGAATACTAAACGGATCAAGGTAAGTGCACCTCCAACAAGCACCATCAATAAAATCAACCAATGTTTTAGCAGGTATCTGTAGTTGCTCCTCATTATGTTGAAGACCATTATTTTATTATAACCATAAGGCCGGAATGTTTTTTGTTAATTGACTTTATATATAAAACGGATTATCATCTATGTATCAAAATATGTTCAGATTTCTTGCAGCTTTTCTTCTTGTAAGTCTGACTTTTGTAATATTCGGTGGGGTGGTTCTTGCGAAAACCAATCAAAACACTGTTGTTGTTCTTCCTAAAGATGAAGTTGTTGACACTAATTATTTTGCGGCAGGAGATACAGTGACTCTTTCGGGAACCGTAAACGGCGATGCTTATCTTGCCGGAGGAGTCGTGAATATTGAAGGAACAGTCAATGGAGACCTTATTGCGGCAGGTGGAGTAATTTATATACGTGGCACTGTGACTCAAGATGTTCGAGTTGCAGGTGGTCAAGTGATAATTACCGGCACGATCGAACGCAACCTTACTGTTGTGGGAGGCGCTGCAACTGTTGCCGATTCCGGACGAGTAGGCGGCAGCGTGGTTGGTGCCGGCGGATCAGTGCAAATTTATTCCGCGATTCCTTCAGATGTCAATATTGCGGCAGGAGAACTCACGATCGGCAACACCGTTGGCGGCAATGTATTTGCCGCGGTTGGTACGCTTACCATGTCGCCAAGCGCCAATATTGAAGGCAATCTCACGTATATGAGTGAAGAGCCAATCAACATTCAAAAAGGTGCGACTGTTTCAGGCACTATCAGAGAGGAAAAAAGATTGCAAATGGAAAAAGAGAAATTTAAAGACAAGGCAGAAATTGCCGCCAAAGCCGGGAAAAGTTTCTTTTATACAGCTAAATTTATAAACATCATTACTGCCTTTTTAGTCGGTCTTCTTTTTATATTTCTATTTCCGAAATACTCGGCAACCATCACAAAACAAGTTTCTGAAAAAACCTGGACATCAATGGGCGTAGGTTTACTTACTTTGATCTTGGCACCTATTGTTGCGCTTTTATTACTGGTCACAATAGTTGGTGTGCCGATCGGATTTTTGCTGATAGTTGCTTATTTCTTCAGTATCTTTTTTGCAAAGATTTTTGTTGCTCTTGTTATCGGTAGCAAATTAATAAATATGGTAAGTCATGAGAAATATCATCACGCCGTTGTGCTCGGACTTGGCCTACTTGTATATCTTATTGTGAGCTCGATTCCTGTTCTGGGAGCAATTGTGGTTTTACTTACCGTCATCACGGGAGTCGGCGCGATACTTTTGGCAAAAATAGAGTACTACCGTTTGCTAAAAGATAAAAAAATGATATAGTAGCTTCAATTATGAATGATTTTTCAATCTTCTCAATCAATGGGAAAATAGTTGATAAAAAACAGGCGATTTTACCAATAGACTCGATAGAAGTGCAGTACGGTTTTGGTGTTTATGAAAATATTAAAGTGAGAAATAAGATCGCTTATTTTGTATACGAACATATTAATCGTCTTACACATTCGGGAAAATGTATTGGTCTAGAACATAATTTTTCAAAAGAAAAAATTTTCGATTATATTGAAGAATATAAAAAAAGGATAAATATTGATTCATGCAATCTGAAACTTCTTCTTCTGGGAGGACGTTTACCTGTAGAATCACAGCTTGTGATAATGGCATCTGCGCCTTTTTATCCTAAAAGAGATTGGTATCGAGATGGAATTACCCTGAAGTCTTACATTCACGAACGTTATATGCCACAGGCTAAAACTTTAAATATGCTGCCCAGTTACATTATTTATAAAGATGCTAAAAGTCTCGGACACTATGATGCGCTACTTATTGATAACCACGAGAATGTGCTTGAAGGTACGCGAACAAATGTATTTTTTATAAACGATAAAAATATTTATCACCCTCCGATTAGTAAAATTCTTGAGGGGGTCACGATGATTAGTTTAAAAAAAGTGCTATTAAAACACAGTTTTAAGTTTATAGAAAGAGAAATCCCTTTAAATGCTATTCATAAATACGAAGGTATGTTTTTATCAAGCACGAGCTCAAAAATTTTGCCAGTCAGGCAGGTTGATAATATGAAGTTCGAAAATATCGCCAAGTCTATCATTGAGTTAAGCCACCTATATGACGAAGCTTTAGAGAAATGCAGAGGAGACTTCAAACTTTTATAACAAACCTGTTTTTATCGCTTTTTTTATCCAAGGAGCCAAAAGTTTATAAATAGGTTTTTTTTTATCGGTAATATCTTCTTTTTTTAATAACGTCAATCCATAAGCAAAATCTAAGTTGGGAAGAGTAAGTTTTTTTAGAGTACAACGATAAAAATGATAAAACTCATGTTCTATATAGATGTTATTTGGATCTTTGGCTTTGTAGTAAATATTACCTATAAATGATGGTTGTTTAAGTAAATCAGTTTTTTTTATGTTTCCCTCGCGTTCAAGCGTTTCATAGATCGCTTCAATATCCGTCTGCAGTTTATCGCCCTTATATATTTGATGTGAAGAAACAGTGATATCAAATACTTTGTCAAATACAGGATGTTTTCTATGTTGAACAACGATTTGGTCTTCGTATTCGATAACGATTGTAAATCCGCGGTGTAAGATGCCTTTTTTGTGAGCTTCCCATTTATCAACCGGTCTTAAGATAGAATCATTTTTATCTACCGCAGCGATGAGTTGTTTCTTTTTGTAGTAATCCATCTGCCAATTTTATCAGGTTTTTTCGTTTTTGTCCTGACTCTGATTTTGAGAGTCTATTGATTCTGAAAGCTTTTTTTTGATTTGTTCAAGATCGGGTGCCTGCTCTTCTTGAGTTATTGCGAGTTTTTCTTCGGTGGCGCGGGTTCGATCTTCAATACTTTGTGGGACAGGCTCTTCTTCATCAAGCGTCATCTGCATTTCCTTTGGTTTTTCTTCCTCGGCTTCCGTTTTTATCTCGACCACTTCTTCCTCTTCTTTCTCTTTTTCATACTTTTCTTTGACGCTTTCTTCTTTCTTTTGGATCTTTTGTACTGTTTTTGCGGCTTCAAGTTTGGCCTTTAAATATACAAGAAGTTCGTCACCTTTTAGATTATTTATTAAAAATATTGGCAACAAAAATCCAAGCTCATCAAGTCCTTCAGCTCTAAGTTTTTCATCAGGAGAAAGAAGTTTATTAAGCGTGTTTGTAATATAGACGATCTCCTGTTCAATCCATTGACCTCTATTTTGGATGGTATCTGATACCGGCACTTCGCCGTCTTCGTAGTGCTTGGTCCACATATCTTTAACCTGTTCATAATCTTCAAGAGAGACTGATTGTGGAATCGTAATTGATTTTTCGATATGCTCTTCGGGCTTACTGGCAATTTCCATTTCACCGGTTATTGTTTTTGCCACTTCCTCTTCGGTCACTCCTTCTTCTTTAGCAACGGTTTGAATAATGTCATGCGCATTGGCCATGGTTTGCGCAGTTGTGACGAGTATCATCTGGACTTGTTCATTTGGAATGCCGGACGATTGATGAATGTTTTCTATAATTGTTTCTGTGGTTTGATCCGTATTTTTAGCAAAAGTACTGATGATATTTTTTATTTGCTGAGGTTGAAGATGGGTCTCATTTTGAATGTTTTGAATGAGTTGTTCATTTTTCACAGCCTCTTGCATAATGGATTGAATTACCTGATTAGATGTAGTTTCTTCTTTTGAGATTGAAGGTCCGATTACTGTACCCATCTCATTTATGATAGAAGTTACTTCTTGCGTAGATACGCCTTGTTTTTGTGAAATGTTATTGATAACTTCTGGAGAGCTAGCGACTGCCTCAAAAGTCGCCTGAAGCACCGGTGCGATTTGATCCTTGGTCATCTTAGTTTCTTTCGTTATTTGTTCATACATTTGAGGAGCGGGCTTTTCGATGTGCTGAGTGAATGTGTTGACGATGGTTCTAATTTGCTGCACATCAATGCCTGTTTTTTGTGAAATACTACTTACTGTCTGCTCATTTGTAACAACTTCATGCATAGCTTCGTTGATGATATTTGTCGATGAAACAGTCGAAGCATTACCTCGAACAGAGATCACATGGACGACAGGAGTAGTTGAAGCCGCCTCTTTTGTTATGGCGGTTGATTCTGATGTGGCCGTAAGAATATGTTTGGCTTGATCGACTGTAATATTATTTTGGGTTGATTGTTCTTGTATGAGCGGAGACTGACTCACGTAATTATTTGTCGCCTGAAGTATCTGTGAAACATTTGACTTGTCAACACTCGTTTCTGAAGAAACATTATTTTGGATTCTGTTTGCCGGCTCCTGGATATTTTTTACCAAAGATTGTATGACCACCTTCACATGAGCGATCGGAGCCTTTGAGTTTTGGGCGATCTGTGTAATAGCTGTTTCATTTTGAGAAATCGACTGGTAAATATTTCTTATAAATTGATTTACAACAGCCTCCGATATTTTATACTTATCACTGATAAATGACGAGATTGTCTCCTTAACTTCACGTTTTTCGGCACTGACAGTAGTTGATTGGCCGAGTGTTTGATATACGTTTTTGACATTTTCACCAGAAGTATTTGATGTTTTTGCAATTTGATTTATGATCGATTCATTTTTAGCAAGTGATTGGTAGGTTTGTTGAATGATGTTAGTTGCTGTTTGTTCAGATATGTGTTGATCCTTGGAAATATTTTGAATAATCTGTGACACCGGTTTTGAAATATTTTGGGTAAAAGTGTGGATCGCAGCTCTTGTTTGGACGGGATTTGTCTTTGTGTTCTCCGAGATCTGCTGGATCATTTCGTGGTTTGAAGCAAAACTGTTATATGTATTATTTACTATATTTTGTAGAGCTTGTTCCTCTAAGTTGACTTTTGATTGTACTGTAACAAGCGGTGCTTTTTGGATAACTGGCTTAATTTTAGTTACGGTATGAATAGTAGTTAAGATGCGGGTTATTTGTTGTGGTTGAATTTTTTGTTCCGCAGCCATACGATGGACTATTGTTGCATATTGTCCGATAGCTCCACTTTGCGACAAAACCTGTTTCACTTTATCTTGTGGAATCTTCTGTTCCTGTGAAATTTTGGTGATGAGATGGGTCATTGGTTGAGTGATATTCTGGACATAACTGCTCAAAATTGTTTTGACTTGTTGAGAGTCTGTACTCGTGTTTTTTGCAATGTTTTGTATAGTTTTTTCATTGTTGATAATCGTTTTTGTGTAGTTATTCGTAATTTGTGTCAACTTTGCAGATGGAATCTTGATCTCGTCAACAATAATTTTTTCAACTGATATAGTCTGAGGGATAGATCTCACTATTTGTTCTCGGACACGCATTTTTTCGCTCGTTTCGACCGAAGTCGATGTTAATATTGAACGGGCGACAGTGTCGTTTTTGATTGTACGAGCGAAAAGTTCTGAGCGGAGATTCATAAACTGTTGCCTTTCAGCCGGAGTCTGTGCTTTTACAGGATTGGCAAGATAGGTCACATTTTTATTCACAATTGTGCGAAGTTGCTTGTTTGTTTCCAAAGCGGCAACATCGGTGATTTTGGTAACGTTCAGATTGAGAGAGTGGGCGATATCACGACTCATCGTATTTCTTATTTGTTCAATTGAGCCAAGAGAAACAATAACTTTTGTGGGAGTTGGTGTTTCGAGTTTTAGTTTTGGAGCAATTGGTGGTGGAGTCGGTGACGGACCAAGTGAGGGACCTCCTCCTCGGAGTTGATCATACATTGCCAGAAGTATATTTTTCATAGCATAAATGCCTTCACAACAATAGTCGCGAAATATTCGGAGTAAC
>CAYNLS010000038.1:2788-9820 GCA_964398125.1 uncultured Gammaproteobacteria bacterium | reverse complement strand
TAGCAGAATCCACAATGCTCAGAGATACGGCTATGGGTACGATATCCACCTTACAAAGTCAGAATCCGTTTCTTCCAATAGTAGAGCTTAACACAGAAATAGCAGCAGCAAGAGAAACAGATGCTGCTTTGCATGACGACATTCTTTTTAATGGTCAAAAAGAATATCTTCATCATCTATTGGAAACTCTTAAATTACGAGGGCTGAGAAATGGGATCATCGGCGGTGTGAAGGTCAATCCCGAAATTGCACAAGCATCAGCTGAAGAGTTTGATAGAGTATTAACTCTAGGTCTAATGGGAATGGATGAAACCTGTGTAGCAATTGCCGCTTCATCAACACTGCAAACCAAACCTGGAATCTTTGGAGACATAGTACCTTTAATACCTGTTATTACTTCAAAAGGAACATCATTATTTAGAGATCCGGAAACTGGTACAGTATATACAAAATGTTTCTGGAAATATACAAAAAAAGGATTTCAACTTTACCAAACTGACGAAGTAATACCACTCGATGGAATTATTAGTATGTACGATTCACCACGTGATTATCAGGGTTCTGAAAATTATCTTGCTGCAAACGAACGACTATTTGAAATAACAGAAGACAAGCAGAGAACAAAACAGATATTAAGGGCTGCTGGAATCAATGTTCCTGAAGGCGTGTTTGTGGATAGTCAATCCCAGGAGAATATTGGTCATTATCTTGATAATTTATCCGATCACTTCGATCCAAGTCAAGGATTTGTGGTGAAAGGCAATACTGGTTCGCAAGGAACATATGTGAAGCTTTTTAACCCTGATCAAATTGAAGAAGCAAAAGCGTATGCGGCAAAATTGTTTGCAAGTGGACAAAAAGGCGTCATCATTGAAAGACGTATCGTACCCTTTTCGATTTTAATTCCCAGTGAAGATATAAAACAAGGTGAAACTGACTATAATGCAAGGGTATTGACAACTTTTGACAGAGAAGCTTCGATTATAGATTCTGAAATACGTTTTAATAAAACAAGTAACGATCCTGTCAACGTCCATAGAGGTGCAAAAGCAAAAAGAATGGAAAAAGTGTTGCTTCCTGAAATAATTGAAACGATAGAAGTTACTGCTTTAAGATCGGCTCAGGCGCTTTATAAGGAACTCGATATCAACGAGCCAACTATAGGATTGATTGGACATGACATCATGGTTGATGAGAATGAAGTTGCCTACGTAATTGAAGTAAATTCAGGTGCAGTCGGCGGAATAGGCACTTTAACAAAACTTGACAGAAAGCCACTACAGTCGGTAGCCGACGTGTTACTTAGAAATTCTCGATTGGCATTGATGAAGAATCATAGAAAAAGACCAAAAGAGCCTGCTGATAGGCTAGAACGTTTCCCAACTAGTAATTTTGATAAAAAAATGAGGTTAACTTTAGAAATTCTCAACGGAAACTGGGAAGAATCTAAATTTATTCTCCAGGAATTGTTACAAAGTACATCGGAAAAAGATGTAAACGCACTAATAAATGCTGCTTGGGCCTTTCATAGAATCAAAGACTATGTTAACGCAGCCAGAGCAAATGAGGCAGCCATTAGAATTCAGCCGGAAAATATTACTTTGTTAGCAAACTATTTTCAGAATCTTTTATCCTTAAAACGCTTTCCAGAAGCAAGGCAAGTCGTAATGCAAGCTCAAGAATTATTTCCCGACAATGTTGTTTTTGAAATGGCCGAAGTAGCTTTAAGTGTAGCAGAAGGAAATGCCAAGCAAGCAAGAGCGCTTGTAACTCAATTGGTCGAGAAACACGAATTACCAGATAAGGAATATAGTATCGAAGGGAGTTTGACAGTTGCCAATTATCAGGTAGGAAATTATCCTGCCGCTTTAGTACAAGGTGTAAAAACTATTCCTCATGTCATAAAGGCGATGCGTGCTGCTGCAAAAAAGAAGTAATCATACTCCCACCTTAAACTCAACCACTTCGTCATCTTTCATCACATAATCTTTGCCGACACTTTGTACTTTACCAAGCTCGCGGGCTTTTACCCACCCACCTGCAACGCTATGCGTAGCATTGCGGGCAGGACCGCCAAGATCGACAAAATCTTTAAAAGGAACAATATCTGCTTTGATAAAATGTTTTTCAAAATCTGTGTGAATAGTACCCGCGGCTTGTGGTGCAAGCGTACCTTTTGTGATAGTCCATGCGCGCACTTCTTTTTCTCCTCCCGTGAGAAAAGATATGAGCCCGAGAGTGGAGTAGGCCTTTTGAATAAGATTATTTAAACCGGTATCAGTGAGTCCGTAGCCTTCGAGATATTCTTTCTGATCTTCAGAAGAAAGTGCCAGCACGTCATTTTCAAGTTTGGCATTTAGATAAATATATGACATATTGTCATCCTGAGGCATAGCCGAAGGATCTCGTTGAGATTTAACGGGATTCTTCACTTCGTTCAGAATGACGTCGATCTTCTTTTTCGTTTCTTTTATATTTCCGAGTTGATTCTCAGAAACATTAAATACATAAATCACCGGTTTCATGGTCAATAAATTCAGTTGTTTTATTGCCAGTTTTTCCTCGTCATCAAGGTTTACATTTCGAGCTGGAATACCTTCGTCCATTTTTTTCTCGAGTTTTTCTACAACTCCATATAAAAATATATCTTCTTTGGAAGCTTTACCTTTTGGTTCATGTTGTTTACTAAGAGTCGACATATCAGCAAGAATTAACTCAGTTTCTACAGTCTGAATATCAGAAATCGGATCGACTTTGTTTGCCACATGAATAATCCCCGGATCTTCAAAAAGCCTCACGACATGAGCAATCGCGGCAACTTCACGAATGTGGGACAGAAATTTATTTCCAAGTCCTTCACCTGTCGAGGCGCCTTTGACTAAACCTGCAATATCATAAAACTCCACTACTGCTGGAATGATTTTTGTAGTATTTACGATTTTGGCAAGCACTGGAAGTCTGGGGTCTGGCACCTCGACAACTCCGACATTTGGTTCAATAGTCGCAAATGGATAATTGGCCGCATAAGCAACTGTTTTTTTGAGAAGAGCATTAAATAGTGTTGATTTGCCGACATTTGGCATGCCGACGATACCGATAGAGAGGTTCATGCGGATATTATAACAAGATATACTAATAACTTTATCTATTTTTTCTCAATGTATCTTGATAGAGTCCATTGTATTGCTCAAGCATTTGATCGATGCCAAAGTTTGATCGCACATGCAAAGCAGCATTGACACCTAGTGAAGTGTTGAAATCAGTATCTCTCATATTCATCAATGATTCGCAGAGTGATGCCGTGTCATCAAAATACATTCCGGTCACACCTTCCTGAATTATTTTACTATGACCACTGACACCATACCTCCCTATGACCGGTAAGCCACAAGCCATAGCTTCAAGAGCGGCATTTGAAAAACCCTCGTTATCACTTGCCGTAACAAACACATCGGAAATTTGTAATAGATCGCGTACTTGATTGTGTTCAAGACCTTGAGTCCAGGTTACGTTGTATCTTCCGTCCTGAAACTTTTCATAATAGTGTTTCATCTCACGAGTCATGTCGCCTGTGATAACTGGACCGGCCAACACTAAAGAATCGCCTTTTTCATAAAGTCGACTGTGCTCCCAAGCATCCAAAAGTTCGTCTACTTTTTTTTCCGGTTTACTGATACGTCCTACATTTATATACGTAGTTCCATTATTGGCACCAGGAAGAATTTTTGTTCTCTGCGCTAATTTTTCTGCACGCGACTTGAGAGGATAAAACATCGAGGTATCGACACCATTATCTATTTCAACTACACGATCTTGATCTATACCAAGCTGACATAACTGGTCTGTAATCTCTTGTGACTGTGAAATAAAAGTTGTAATTGGTTGAGTATATGTTCGTCCGAAACTTGGAATAGCTAACAACTTATTCATTCTTCCTGTAGATGTGACTCTACAAATAATCGGTTTTCTCCAAAATGCTCTAAGTGCAACAAAAGGAAAAATTCTTTTTAAAAGATTAAAGTTGCCTAGATGAAGTATATCTATTCCATTCTGGTGACGGTATAAATGCCGCAGAAATTTCACCATGCTTGGATGTGCAATTACACCGGACTCCTCAGGATTTTCTCCTGGAGTTGCGGATCTTGCAACAAAAACTTTTGTTGAATATACGCCTTCATATTTGCTTCTCAAGTTAGTAGTCAATAGTTGAAGATGGCGTTCGGCGCCACCTGCATTATATCCATAACCAGGATATTGATTTATGAAGTAAAGTATGTTGCCTTTTTGAAGATGATCCCGCTCGGTGATGTGTGGAGCGTCATAACTTGACATATGGACACTTATTATAACACTATAGGTAGTTAAATTTATATTAGTTGTATAATTAACACCGCATTATGGCAACTGAATATCTGACACCGGAAGAGCGTACACAGTCATATGAAGATCTTTATGAGCAGATCAAGGATAGGATTCTTGAATATCGAGAAACGACTGGAGAATTTGTCGACCCGGCGGTAGATTTCGTAAATCAGCGAGCTTTATTTGCAGAAGGTTATACATGGCGTCGACGCCGCGATGCTTTTGATGTGACCTCTCTTTACCGATCGGTACAAAGAATGATAAGTGAAATTGAAGAACAAGGACGAATATCTAAACAATTCCCAATAGATTACGAGCCCGGAAATCATGGATTTATCGCCAAGACTGCAGTATTTTTACTCCGTCAACAAATATTCAATTGGAACGGCGAGGGTGGAGAGATCCCACTTATCACTTTATACGATGTTCAGGCGAGTTTACAAAGACAGTTTTATGGAAACTATTTAAGGCAAATGACGCAACCCTCTCCCTTAGTGAGGATCCACCTTGATGGACTTTATGATACTCACGCCGTTGTGACTTCTGCAATTGCCATTGAGCATGCATTTGATTTTGAGCCTACACAGGCAGTCGATGTATTAAGGTGGGGAAAGTTCTTAGGTGACATCACTTATGTTGGCTAAGGATTTTTTATTTTTGAAAAAATGGATGAGAAAAACTATTATCGAAATCAAAGAAATCAGATCGGCAATCTTCATGACCGGAGTTTTCCTATAAACAGCTCTTACTTTATGTGCCCCTTCAGGAATTTTTGTTTTGAATATTCCGTATGGAGAAAAAGTATAATCCAGTTTACTTTTATTGCCATCTACATAAATGTTCCATCCGGGAAAATAATAGCGGTGTACTACGAGATCTGAAGGTTTATTATTAACAACCACGGCTTCAATATCTAGTGGTGAATTTTTGATTATTACCAGTTTATTACCTTGATCAACAGTCATATTTTCCTGGAATTCTTTTGGCGGGCAAATCTTGACCCATAGCGGTAAATATTCATCTTGCCAGGTCGTGGTTGCACACGGTCCTTCAGCGGAATATTCATAAAAGTACGAATATTCAACTGGTTTGAATACTTTAAGTGAATTAAATCCAATAATGATTATCACTGTTATTAAACACAAACGCACCAATTTATTGGATAAAAATGTCATATAAAGTCCAACAAAAAAAGGTATCGTGAAAGCAAGTATTGTGAAAAGGCGAGTCGGCGCCTGTAAAACTCCTGTTATTGGTAGCGTCATTAACCAGAGTAATTTTGCGAAGTCCGCCATGAGAAGATAGAGAGTGAGGCTGATTATTCCAAAAAATATGAGAGGCCACATTTTTTTACCGGGCAGATTTTTTTTATTTAGATAGATCAAGATAAGCCCCAAAAGTATTATGGGTAAAAATAAACTCGAAAAAGGTGTTTCTGTGCTGATGGTAAAATTCGGAATTATGAGTTTTTGCCATGGCACCAAGTTATCAAGAATCGCCGTCGTATTATTTTCCACATAAGTCAGTCGTAGGATTTTGAGGTAATAGAAGCTGGGTATTAAATAAAACGCCGAAAGTCCCAATCCAAGCAATGTCGAGAGTAAAAATGTTTTTTTATCTTTTATGAAAAAAATTCCGTATAAAAGCGCCAGTGACACGGCCTGCAGACCGGCAAGCGGGTGAGAGTTCAGTGATAGAAAAAAGAATATTGAATATAGAATAATTCCTAAAGGTTTTTTCTTTTCAAGCAAAAATAGTCCGATAAATAATCCGGGAATAAAAGCCATTGTCCATCCTTCGCAAACCCCGCCTTTTATATAAGTGCCATAACCGCGATATGGAAAAAGTGTATAAAGAAAACTGGCGATAAGTGCATAAATGGGTTTCATCCTAAATCTTGAAGAGACGTAAAAAAGTAACGGTCCGACAATCAGCGGAAAGACATAAACGATTTTCGTCACTGTGATATGATTTATTTTCGCAATGATCATGATCAGGGCTCCAAAATAATACATAAGCGTGCCATAAAAAAGGTAAAGAGGGTACCCAAATCCATGGGACAGTTCGCCAGACAGACGCACCGGGAAATTATGATACCAACCTTCTCTTTGCAATTCTTTTGCGACATCGATTATGCGCACAGTCGTCACATCATCAAAGGTGCGGAAAAATCCTTCGTGAAATATCGCGATCGAAGAAAGTATTATTAGTACTATTAATAAGGTAAGATATGGAAGTTCTTTTTTTATGTAGTTTTTATACAAGTTTTGCAAGGCGAGCATGAGTTCATTATAATAGACGCAATGAAACTTCAATCTATAAATCCTCATGATCAATCAGTTGTCGGCGAACTTGAAATTTCGACCAAACAAGACGTTGAGGCATCTATTTCAAAAGCTAAAAAAGCATTTGAGCATTGGCGATTTACTCCGATTGAAAAACGTATCGAGTTTATAAAAAAATACCGTGAAAAAATAGTTCAGAATAAAGAAAAACTTGCCCGTCTTACTACGCTTGAAATGGGTAAACCCTTAAATCAATCACTTGATGACATCGGTTGGGAACTTGAGTTCATCGATTATTATATCGACAAAGGTGCGGAAAATTTGAGCCCGGAAGTAGTTTTAGACAAAGGTAAAGAACATTATCGCATCGTCTTTGAGCCATATG
>CAYNLS010000038.1:0-2778 GCA_964398125.1 uncultured Gammaproteobacteria bacterium | reverse complement strand
CTGTGCATGTATTGCTCCCTGGAATTTTCCGCTTTCCATGTTCAACTCAGGAGTTATCCCAGCTCTTATTGCCGGAAATACGGTAGTATTTAAACCTTCAGAATATACAAGTCTAAGTCAAAAGCTAGCCGCTGATTTGCTCATAGAGTCGGGTTTGCCGGAAGGTGTGATGAATGTGCTTATCGGCGCAGGTGATGTCGGAGCCATGCTTGTTGATAGTGATATAGATCTCATGTGGTTTACCGGAAGTACAAAGATTGGCCAGCAGATTTATAAAAAATGCGGTGAAAAATTTATAAAAGCTCTTTGTGAAATGGGTGGAAGCAGCGCCGGAATAGTTTTTGCTGATGCTGATTTACAGGTTACCATGGACAATCTTTACTGGGCGAGATTTCTAAACTGCGGGCAAGTATGTAGTTCGGTAAAAAGACTTTTTGTCGAAAAGTCGGTTTATGAAAAAGTCCTTGAAAAATTTATTGAAAGATTAAAAAAAGTGAAAATTGGAAACCCAATAGATAATGCTGATGTCGGTCCGCTCGTTTCCAAAAAACAACTTGATCTTCTTGAATCACAGGTTAAAGATGCCATAGAAAAAGGCGCTAAACTCGAAATAGGCGGCAAGAGACCCACAGGCAAAGAATATGAAAAAGGCAACTATTTTGAGCCAACAATTTTTACTAATGTGAATTTTGATATGAAGATTTTGTCAGAAGAAACATTCGGTCCGGTGTTGCCCATAATTCCATTTGAAACAGAAGAAGAAGTTATCGAAATGGCCAATAAAACGGAGTATGGACTGACGGCAGAAATTTATACTACCGATCTTGAAAAAGGGGAGAGAATAGGCAAAAAACTTGACAGCGGCGTGGTGGCCATCAATACTGATAGTTTTTATAAACCTGTTTGTCCAATCGGTGGTTACAAAAAAAGTGGCATAGGTCGAGAATATGGAAAGATCGGCATGCAGGAGTTTGCTCAGGTCAAACTGATGGCGGTGAATAAGCCGTAGCTGCTTTTTTAGCTCGTACAAACACACTATTTGCAGTATGTTGAGGTGGTATTGAATTTATTAAAGCCAAAAGATTAGCAGGATCGAAATCTCCTTGAACGCTTTCAACAATTTCACGCATATGATTTTGGGTATTTTGCAATTCTTCGGATGAATCAAATGCCGGGTCGAGTTTTAAAGCGTCATAAATGATTGACAAAGGATGTTTTTCACCGTTTCTAACTTGAGACATAAATGTATCAAATATATATGGTTCATTTAATAAATTATCAATTGCGGTTAAATTGAATGAACCGTTTCGATAAGTATCACGTAAATCCTTAAATTTCATCGCCTCTCGTGTGGCTATTCTTCGTGTTTTTGGGTTACGTCTGATCACGTATTTATTATTTGTATAAAGCAAATATAAAAATCCACCTACATAATCAACACCCTTTACATCTTGAGTTTCGTATCCAGTTGATTTTAATAAGTCGTTTATTGTTTGAGAATTAAAAAAATTGACATGTGAAGTCTGTGTTTTTCTATCAACGGCGCGGTCTGGGAATTGATCAAGCATATACATAGCAGGTAATACTAATAAAAGTTGACCATCTGGTCTAAGAATTCTATTAACTCCTTTCAATACTTCTTTAGCATCATCCATATGCTCTAAGGAATCGGACATGATTACTGTATCTGTACTTTCCTTTTCAAAAGGCAGTTGATGAGCGTCGCCGACTATACCTGGAATTTGACCTTTATACCAATCTGGAGCAATTTCTTGAAGTACCGGTTCAAGCACTCCATCAATATTAAAATATGCCGGTGCAACATCCATAACATAATAGTGAACTTTTTTCCCACTCCTATGAGATAGTTCTTCAATGCGTTGACGCATACTATTATTTCGGACCAAAGCGTTGATATTACCACCAATATCAAGTATTGTTCCGGTTTGAGGAGTCTGTCTGAATACCTCTTGTGACACGAGAGCATTTTTCGCACTTGTATAAGAATAACCAAGAGTCTTTATATATCGTCCTGCGAATTGTTCTGTGTACCCAAATTCTTTACCTGACATAGGATAATTATATCCTATAGTAATAAGGTAGTCAACTAAAAAATAAGTTCAAACAGATCGCGGTGAATAATCCGGAAAGCCAATGATAGACTCTTTTACTGCCGCTCTGGAGTTAATACCATGTTTTCCTCTGATTTTCCAATGCTGAAGCAGCGTAAAGGGTATATCGGAAATACCAATGCAATTTCCTTCATCGTCATAACCAGCATATTCAATTGCAATGATTGGTCCTTTATATATTACTTTATAATGAATTCCTTTCACCATCAATCTTTCACGAGATAAATGAGTATCATAGTTACCATATTTTCCCAGTATTTGTGGTAAATTTTTTCTCGGTACACCTATGGGCTATGCATTTGCGCTAATTGGTGCTCGAAAAATTTCTCCAACGGAAAAACCCGCTATTTGAATAGGTGTTGTGAATAAATTCGTAGATCGACGCAAACATTCATTTAAAGATAGATGAGGCCTTATTGATAAGTTTTCTCTAGGTGACATATTTAGATGAGTATTTTAACCTATAGTAACTATTTAATCAATACAACGATATATATCAAGTAATTTATAATATCTTCATGCTGCAGAGAAACATTTGGATCTCTTATTTTCTCGCATTTTGTAAAAATGCTTGGTTTTGGCTCGGTGTTTGGGTTTTTGATTACCTAAACTCGAGACTACTGAGAAAACTTTCAAGGCGCGCAAA
>CAYNLS010000037.1:0-9841 GCA_964398125.1 uncultured Gammaproteobacteria bacterium | reverse complement strand
TCTTGCTCCGCTTGTTTGCGGATTTAAAGGTTTTGCCATGAATTGTATTGTAACACAAATTAATACTGAGACATTATTTCATAAGAATCATAGGAGAGTATGAATGCTTTTTTTGGATAAACAGGTAAGATCCCGGCAACGTCTTTCTCAGGAATAAGCACTTTACCGACAAAACTAGGAATTTGATCATACGTTTTTTGATATATTTTTACCCGACTACCTTTATCTCCCATATAGTACTTAACAAGGTGATAATCTAGTTCATTCTTTACATACACGAAATCTTTTGGACCAACCTGGGCTCTGATTTCTTCGATAAACGGTTTGATGAGTCGTTTGCTTCTATATTTTAAATTAAGATTATTAAATTCCGAAGTCATGGTAAAAAGCATCACCAGTAAAACGCTGCCCATAAGCAAGTGGATCCAATCGCGTTTATTTTGAAAGAGTGACAAGATGAGTAAACCCACAAGCATCAAAAATCCCGGTACCGCGAATGTAAAATAGCGGGGATGATAAAGAGGATTTGTCAAAAAAGAGATTAAAAAAAGCAAGACCGGAGGCAAAAATCCCCAAAGCAAAAGATCGCGATAGTACGCAAGTCGATGATGCCTGTGATGAATGGTTTTTTTAAGAGTTTGAAATTTAATGATGAGAGGTAGCAAGAGCACAGCATAAAGAATCATCAAAAGACGTGTATGAAATTCTATATAACCCGGATCGCCGTGATAATACTGGCCAAATACGCGTTCATAAGCCGTGTATAAAACAAAAGGTATATACCATATGTCAAATGACGGAGGTCTTATAATCCAAAATGAGTTATCACTAAAATCATGTAACACTATCATGAATAAAATCCAGGGCAGAAATAATAAGATCGGAGTAACAAAAATATTTGCTGATCTAATATCGGCAATGAGTGAATCTATATTTATATATTTTGAAAAAGATTTTTTTTGGAAAAGTTTGATTTTCCAATGCAAAAGATTTGGGAGAAGTTGGGCCGCGAGTATAAGAATAGCGAAATAATGCGTGTAGAGTGCGAGGACGATACTTGTGATATAAAGTTTTTTATGATTTCCCCAAAGAGCATAGTAGGAAAGTACGATAAAAAACGTGACCATCATATACATGCGTCCTTCAAAAGCGTAATAAGTAAGAAACGGATTTATGATAAATAAAATCAGCATGAAGAGAGTTGCCCAGAATGAGAGATGGAAAATTTCGTTACAGATGAGATAAACTACGTAAATTAGTCCTGCAAAAAACAAGAGCGAAAGACTTCTTATTGCAATTTCAGAAGATCCGAAAATTATGACCCAATAATGCAGAAAAATATAATATAGAGGAGGATTAAAATCGGCGGCCGTGAGAGATAGTATTTTGTTTACCGGTTCAATTGCAAGTAAGTAAGAAAAAGCCTCATCGCGCCAGAGGTTCTGGGTCAGAAAAACAAGAGGAGTTTTTGTAAATAGATAGTCGATCATAATTCTATAGTTTCTTTCCAGATTCTGTCGCTCAACAGCCCCAAAAAATGTCGAAAATACCCACATTTGTTTGGGTCTCCCCGTTTCGCGACACCTGTTCCGCGTTAAAGTTTTAACTAAACTTTCTCAGTGACTTTGTAAGTAATTTTTTTTCCTAATAATAATCTAGTATGTGCGTCAAGTGCTGGCAACGATGACAAGATAAACGAAACAACCGGTAACAGATACCATTGCACAAGCATCACGGGAACATTTATCAACCTCGTTTGAACCCGCAATTTTTGGCGCAACTTGATATCAAGATAAATGTAAAGGATAAGCATGAGGGTTGCAAGTGTAAGTATGAAACCTGAAAGCTGGGGAAGTATGAACCCAAGAACAGTGCGTTTAAAAACGGGGTTTATAAGAGGAGGTATTGATCCGCTTATTGTCAGTATAAAAAACGAGGTCGGCCAAAGTAGGTGAGTCTCTGAAAGATAAATAAATTTTTTAAACTTCAAAAAATTACTGATGTGAGGAGAAGTAAAAGCATTTTTCCAGAAATAGGCGATATCGGTCACTCCCCAAGCCCAGCGTTTTTCCTGTTCATAGCGGTTGGCAAGTGTCTTGATAAGTGTTCCGGAATACACGGCGTCTCCATTGACGATTGTATAAAGCGGAAGAGTTTTTACTTTGTTGCCGAATTTAAAAAAGGCCTGAAAATATATATGCCAGTCTTCGGGAATTATATCTACATCCCAAAATCCTACCTCGCGAAGTAGCCAAAGGTTTGTGGAGTAGGTTGAAATCTGAATCAAGTGTTCTTTTTGTGACAAAAAAGCCAGTCTCAAAATCGAAGAAAGTGTCGCCTGCATACGCACAAAAAACGGCAGCTGCCAAAAGTTATTATAAAGAAGAACAGGCGCCCAATAAAAATGATGATCACGTCCTTTGTCTTTCAAAAACTCAACCGTGAGATAAGAAAAATAATTTGGCGGCAACATGCTATCAGAATCGCAGATTGTGATGACGACTTTTTTTGGGTCTAAAGATTTGGTTTCGCAGTAATCGCTTACAAATCGAGCAGCATAGGTCTGATTACTTGCTTTTCCCGGAACTTCCAGGTCTGTTATTTCATGATAAGTACAGAGAATTTCATGAAAATAGCGGTCAAAACGTTTTTTTAACTTTGTTGCCATAGTGTTTGCGGTGGATTCTCTTTTCTCAAATGCAAGCACGATCGTGATTTTTTTGTAAGGATAATCTGTTTTACTCATCGCCTCCAAAGTTGCTTCAAGTTTGTGCATCGGTTCTTTATAATTTGGAATTATCACAAAATGATTTATTTCTGACGCGGATTTAAAATTTTTCACATATTTATAAAAAGGTACATTTTCAAAGTTTTTTATCAGCGCGTATGATAATGAAGCGTAATATGCGGTAAGCAGAGATTTATAAAGAAAATATAAATCGAAAGCAATAATAAAATAAGCAACGACTGCAGGATGAAAAGGGGAAAGCCAAAGGGGTAAAAGTATGATTGCCCAGGTCAAAAAAGGTACTAATATTTCGCCAAAGCGATGAAAATATTTTGATCTAACAATCCGATCGGTCATGTGTATATTATACTAATATTCGTAGTTAGTAGCTAGTAGTAAGTAATTGATAAATTTTTTAACTTTTTTTCATCGCGATCACAAGTGGAGACCAAAGCATTTGATATTTTAAACCCATAAGAGCATGCTCAAGAGTTACGGGAGAAAGTTGGGTATCACTTCCGAAAACAGGATCGACCATATGCATTTGATTCTCAGAACCCTGGTATAAATATATAAAGTGAGGATTATGTACATCACCACCAAGATGTAACTGATCCACATGTGCAATCAGACCAGTTTGTCCAAGTCCCTCTTGAATCCAATCTACTGATATCTTCTGATGAAAGAGACTAATTGATTCTTCTTTATTTATCCTGTTTAAATAACGGGTAAGTTTTTGATTATCAACAAAAATATCCAGTCTGGTACTTGGGAATCGCCGTGAAAAGGCAGCACATCTGCTCAGTGCAAAGTTTGCAGGGTATAATCCAAAGGATTCATTATTAAGGCTGCGTTCTAAAGAAGAGTAGTCTAAACCCTCTTGATTAAGTGCTGACTGGCCCATCAGTAAACAGCAGAGTAAGCAGGTTTGATAATCTTGCTGGGTAAGAATCTCATGCGGATTAAATCGACTCTGTTTGTTTTCCATACGTATATTGTACCATTTATATATTTAATATTTATTATCACAAGGCTCTAAATTATATATTTTATTATTTATTACAAATTCAGAAATCCAAGCGGTATAATGCAGATACTATGAGAGTTACCCATATTTACGAATCGGCACAGAATGCAAAACTGCAACTACCCTTGTATGTGGCATCGGTTTCTGCTGGATTTCCGTCACCGGCCGATGATTTTATCGATACAAAACTTGATTTAAACGAGCACCTTATTCGTCATCCTTCAGCAACGTTTTTTGTCCGGGCAAGCGGCGACTCCATGATCGGTGCAGCAATTCATAGCGGAGACATTCTCATTGTCGACCGCAGTCTTGAGGCGGCAAACAATGTGATTGTGATTGCCGCGCTTGAAGGTGAACTTACGGTCAAAAGATTTAAGAAAAAGGCTGATCGTGTTTTTTTGTTTCCGGAAAATAAAGAATATAAAATCATTGAAGTCACCCACAACGAAACTTTCAGTATCTGGGGAGTGGTGACTTATGTTGTTCATAAGCTATAAGTCCTATAAGCCTTATAAGACTTATAGCTTATGTTTGCTGTCCTTGATTGTAACAATTTTTACGTTTCGTGCGAACGGGTTTTTAAACCTGATCTCGAAAAGCGCCCGGTCGTAGTTTTATCAAACAATGATGGCTGTATTATTTCACGTTCAAGCGAAGTCAAGAAAATGGGCGTCCGAATGGGCGCTCCTGCATTTGAGTACCGAGATCTTTTTCAAAGAGAGAATGTACATATTTTTTCTCCTAATTTTCCTCTTTACGCCGACCTATCTTCCCGAGTCATGAGGACTATTTCCAGCCTTTCACCGCGTCTGGAGATTTATTCGATAGACGAAGCCTTCATAGATTTTGTAAACTTTCCCATCCATTTGATTGAAAAACAATGTGTATTGTTGAGAAAAATGATACAAAAAAATATCGGTATTCCGGTTTCGATTGGAGTCGGCAGCACAATGACTTTGGCAAAAGCGGCAAATGAAATTGCCAAAAATCATCCTCAATATGAGGGAGTAAGTTTATTCAAATCCGACATAGAGAGGGATAAATTTCTAAAATTTCTTGAGGTTGAAGACATTTGGGGAATCGGCCGGCGTCTAAGTGTATTTCTGAATGCTCATGGCATTTATAATGCCTATCAACTTATGCTTGCAGACGATCTTTGGGTGAAAAAATATATGACCATAGCCGGTCTTAATACGGTGCATGAACTTCGAGGTGTCAGGCGTCATGATCTGACATCAGATCAGGTTGCTAAAAAATCAATCATCAGCTCAAGGACATTCGGTCGTCCGGTGACAACATATCGTGAACTCAGTGAGGCGGTCAGTACTTATGCTGCGCGTGCTGCAGAAAAATTAAGAGAAGAGAAGGAAATTGCCCATTTGGTGAGTGTTTCGATCATGACCAATTTACATAGTACAAATCAAAAACGATATTACAATACACTCACTGAAGAATTGCCGCATGAAACCGATTACACGGGAACTATCATAAAAAGCGCACTCGGGATTCTCAAAAAAATATACCGACCTAACTATCGTTATAAAAAAGCATATGTTTCCCTTCATGAATTATCCAGTAAAAACATACAGCAACAGCATTTATTTTATTCTCGAGAAAAAAGAAATAAAGAAGACCGGACCATGAAGGCAATTGATCTTATCAATTTTGAGTTTGGGAGTGGTACTATAGAGTTTGCTTCCCAAGGGACAAAGCCCGGATGGAAGGGTAATGCGACAAAAAGAACGCCGAGGTACACTACGAAATGGGAAGAACTTTTGCTTGTCAAATAGCAGCTATAAGTCTCATATGACTTATGCCACTTATAGCTGCTATACTAAAAAATTATGCTGAGTTTGATCCACAACGAACCAATCTGGGAATATTTTTCAATGACTCAAAAGGATCTTATCCAAGAGGGTAATTATCTGACTTCTATCACCGAAAAACATGGGTACCTCTTTAAAGATTATTCTTTTCTTGTTTTTCCCTACGCCAAAGCATATGAAGGATTCTTAAAACAACTTTTTTTGGATGTTGACTTTATCTCTCATCTTGACTATATTTCTGATCATTTCCGCATCGGTAAATTTCTTTCGCCGCATCTTATTGAACGTTTGGGCGACCGGTCAATATATGCCAAAATTCAAAAAAACGGCGGTGATGAGCTGGCCCGCGAGATTTGGGATGTATGGAAACGGGGGAGAAATGAAGTTTTTCATTACTATCCTCATAATATAAAAAAACTTTCGTTTGATGACGCAAAATCGCTAAATCAGGAGATAATGCACACGATGATAAAGGCTTATGGGGGACTTAAAAAGCTATAAGTCTTATGAGTCGTATAAGACTTATAGCTTTAGGGCTTTAGAAAAATATTTTTTTCTTATGAAAACCGTTAAAGGACTTACAACACTAAAAGCAGAATCATTATTGACCCAATATGGTCAAAATGTAATCAAGGATCGAGAGAAGAGCTCAATCTTCCAGAAATTTATTGAACAGACCAAAAGTTTCTTGATGATTTTGCTTATTGCGGCAGCCTTAGTATCATTTTTTATTGGTGAAGTTGTGGATGGAAGTCTGATAATTACAATCATATTTTTAAATGCCGTTTTTGGAGTTTATCAAGAATATAAAGCCGAAGAGGCAGTGGCCGCACTTAAAAAAATGACCATAAGTACCATCAGAGTACTCCGAGATGGAAAAGAACGGGAAATTGATAGTCGATATTTGGTGCCGGGAGACATAATTTATGTTGAAGAAGGCGTAAAGCTTCCGGCAGATGCACAAATACTTGACACGGTCAGCCTTGAGGTAAATGAAGCCGCACTCACCGGGGAGTCGATACCGGTCATAAAAGCCGCAGGTGACCCTTTCTATATGGGCACGATCGTTTCAAAGGGAAGAGCAGAAGCTCGAGTCACTCATACCGCGATGCAAACTAAATTCGGACAGATTGCGGCAAAGTTGTCTTCAGTTGAAGATGCACCAACACCACTGCAGATAAAGCTTGGGAATCTCACCCAGCTTATCGGAATAATGGGAATGTTGCTTTCATTTGCAGTTTTCGGACTTTCAGCCTTTCAAGGACACGGCTACTTTCCTTCATTCTTGCTTGCGGTTTCTCTTGCAGTTGCCGTGGTTCCTGAAAGTCTACCCGCAGTCATGACGGTCATACTTTCAGTCGGGGTGAAACATATGGCGGCAAAAAAAGCGATCGTGAGAAAACTTGCTTCAATAGAAGGAATTGGAAATATCACCCTTATCGCCACTGATAAAACCGGTACATTGACATCAAACAATATGGAGGTTAAACAAGTATGGTATGACGAAAAAACTCAAGAGGTTGCCGAACGCCCCCATCTTTCACACGCACTTGAGCTACTGATCATTGATGGCGTTGTCTGTTCAACTGCGACTTTAGTTTCAAAGTACGAAGGTCGTGAAAGAGGTCAAGCTGATTTATTTAAACCAGATTATGAGGTTTTGGGCGATCCGACTGAAGGAGCGCTCCTTCTTTTTGCAAAAAAATTAAATCTTGATCATGAGGTCATCCGCAAAGAATGGCAGGTAGTAGATGAGGTACCTTTTGATTCAATCACCAAAAGAATGACCGTCGTCGTAAAACGCGATCATCTTGTAGCCTTCAGTAAAGGTGCGCCGGAGTCGATACTTTCGATATCTTCAAAAATAATGATTGATGGCAAGACCATTTCACTTACAGATGAAAAACGGAAAGAGATCGAAAAATCAATGAAGGAATGGGCGGAAAAGGGACTCCGGATACTGGCTTTTTCCTATAGACCTTGCGATAGACTCAAATGTGCTTATCAAGAAGATAATATTTTTTTGGGGATGGTCGCGCTTCACGATCCTCCTCGCCCGGAGGCTGCTGAATCTATAAAAAGGGCAAAAGAGGCCGGAATCAATGTCGTGATGATTACGGGAGACAATGAAAGGACCGCGGAGGCGATCGGGTGGTCGATCGGCCTTCTTGAAAAAGGAGACGATATTGTAAAAGGAGAGCAAATCGATAAATACAGCGATCAGGAGCTTCTTGAGATTTTACCGCATACGAAAGTTTTTGCCAGAACAACACCATTTCATAAGCAAAGAATCGTGGCGCTTTATCAAAAACTTGGGGAGGTGGTGGCGGTGACCGGCGACGGAGTCAACGATGCAATAGCTTTAAAGCAAGCTGATGTAGGAATTGCAATGGGAAAGGTAGGTACTGATGTGGCGCGGGAAACTGCCGATCTTGTGATCACCGATGATAATTTTGAAACGATTGTGAATGCAGTAGAAGAGGGGAGAAATATAGTTAAGCGCCTGAAAAACGCAATCAAATATTTATTAACCGGCAATTTATCAGAAGGTTTGACCTTACTTGTTGGACTTATGTTGGGATTGCCGCCCATATTGGTTCCTATCCAGATTCTTTATATCAATCTCATTTCAGACGGGGTGCCGGCATTGGCTCTCGCATTTTCTCCCCGCGATGAACATGTCATGAAGGGCCCGTTCAATCATCAAAAACATATTTTACTTGGAAAGGATATTCAGTACATAGTCGGAGTTGGCGCAATTGCTATGTTGATCGTAATGGCCGTATTTATTTTCTTGAGTGGAAAGGTTGAAATGGTCCAGCGTACGGCCGCATTTAGTGTACTTGCGATGATACAGACATTCATATTTGTCGATATGTGGTTGTCGCATAGGTCAATATTCCATCATGTCCGGGCACTTTTCTCAAAATTTTTTATGTTTACACTGGCTTTGCCGATCGTTCTGCAGTTTGCAATTGTGTCTATACCACAGCTTGCCCACGCGTTTGAGAGTACGACATTGCCGCTCGTGCAGTTTATTTTCTACGTCTGCGTCTCAATGCTCATCCTCATCGGGATACGAGTAGTGAAGATGTTGGTGAGGATTTGAGAACTGAATAGATTTCTTACAAAAAAATCTTGACACACATATTTTTGTGTGATACTATCATACCTAATTACATATTTATTACTTATTTATGTCAAATGAAGCTTTTTCGGGAATTAAACCACAAATCGTATTTGAGGCGCCAAAAGATCAAGGTGGAATTGTTGACAACCCTCAAATAGTCTCAGGGGCATCTGCCATAGCACATAGTTATAGTTCAATTATGGGTCGTATTTTTTTCGAGGAAGAATTAGCTCAACAGGCTGAGGCCATGAAAGTCCAAGCAGATTGGGCAAGGGTACTCGCCGAGAGACAAAGAAATGCATCTGGCGGTAAATGATTCTATTTTACTGCTTTCACTATGGATCTAGCATCAATCCCTTCCCATGAAAGTAATTCTTGCGGAGTTCCGGATCGGGGAATTTTATTCACACAAAGGTGAGTAAATTTTATATTTGGAACCCCTTGGATTACTTTCAAAACCGCGTCTCCAAGTCCACCTTCAGGATAATGATCTTCAACTACAATCACATGTCCTGTCTTTTTGGCATGATCCATTATTGTTTTACTGTCAATTGGTTTTACACTGTAAGCATCAATCACGGCAATATTTGTGCCCTTAGATTTTAATTCCTCATATGCTTTCAATGCTTCGTGCAAAGTTATTCCAGCCGCAATTACAACTGCTTTATCGTTTCCAGAAGATCGTACAACCTTTGACCCACCGATTGGGAATGACTCACTTTCTTTGTATAAAACCGGAGTTTTTTCACGAGTTAAACGAATATATGATATTCCGTCATGTTTTTTCATTTCCTCAATAAGTTTGAAAGTCGATACAGCATCACTTGGATAAAGCACGACGCCGTTTAGAATCGATCGCATCATCGATAAATCTTCAAGCGCCATCTGTGACGATCCGTCGCTTCCGATAGAAACTCCAGCATGCGAGCCTGCTATTTTTATATTTCCTTCAGAGTATTGAGCCATGCGTATCTGATCATAAGCACGTGAAAGAAATGCGGCAAAAGTCGAGGAATAGGGTATAAGTCCGACCTTACTCATACCAAGCGCGACTGAGATCATATTTTGTTCGGCAATATACATTTCAAAAAATCTGTCGGGATGAGCTTTTTTAAATAATTCGGCAAATG
>CAYNLS010000036.1:0-10030 GCA_964398125.1 uncultured Gammaproteobacteria bacterium | reverse complement strand
CCCGGATCTTTATTAAATACTTCCGCTTGATCAAGTCCGTCTAGAAAATGCAAAAATTTCGTAACGCAATCTTTTTTTATCCGTTCCTGCAATCTTTGTCTTTCATTTTCGAAACGATGCTCCAAATTTTTATAATCAGCAAGCGCTCTCAAATACTTATTTTTAAAGTCCTCTGCTTCTTTTTTTGCATGGACGAGCTCAGTTTTTAGATGGTCGTCTTTTGCATGCTGTGTTTGTTTTATTTGTTCTTTGCTTTTGTTTTGTTTGTCCATATGAATAAAACATACTTTAAGCATCTTGACTTCGCATTATATCTTCAATAAGTTTTGAAAAAAATCGTACTTTTGTGACAACGTCTTCGTATGGTATATGTTTTGGACCGATGACACCGATTATTCCTTTTACAGTTGGTGTCTCAAATTCTCCAAAAACACTGGCGCATACTTCAAACATCGGGTCACGGAAATCCTCCTGGCCTAAAATATATAAAACGTCTTCATTGACTACATATGCTTGTTTTAAAATTTCTGACCAAAAACCTATTTCTTCAATGCGATTAAATACGGTTTGAGTAATCGCTTTATTCAAAAACTCGTCCATGATAAGTAAATTACCAACACCGGCATAATATAAATCTCCCGAATTGGTTGTCACGAGAGACATAAGTCCGGTTTTCTCGGCAAGTATTCGGGCTGCCTGTGACAACATCTTATACTCTTTTTCACGCTCATCCCAGATACTATGTTTGAACGCGACTTCATCGACAGTTGAGAGCTCGCGCTCTTTCATGATGTTTTTGATATAAAACCTGTAGCCTTTTGCGCTTGGCATACGACCTGACGAAAAATGGGTCTTTTGCAAATAACCTTTATGTGAAAGTGCTACCATTTCATTCCTGATTGTTGCCGGTGAAACTCCTAGCTTATATTTTTTTTCGATAATTTCCGAGCCGACGGCTTCACCCGTTTCCGTGTACTCACGTATGATTGCGGTCAATATATCAATCTGTCTTTGTGTCAAATCCTCCATATTAGCAATAATATATCAACTCTGCTAGCGCATGTCAAGAGAACTTTGTTACAATGTCCTCAGGCATATACTCGGCGCTCATCTTTCTATCGCAGGCGGTTACGAAAAAGCAATTGAAAATATTACAAAGATAGGCGGTAATTGTCTCCAAATATTTTCAGCATCTCCAAGGCAATGGCAGTTTGCAAATCCATCGCAAAATCAGATCAAAATTTTTGTTAATGCAAAAAATAAATATAAAATTAATCCTATCTATTTTCATGCCTCTTATCTTATCAATCTTGGATTTGACAATGGTGTTGGCAAAGTTTCCGTAAAAAATCTTATTAACGAACTTAATTTAGCAAAAAAAATGCAAGTTCGCGGCAGTATCGTACATTTGGGTTCTTTAAAAAAGGAAAAAGATGCCCTCATTGAAGATGAAGCATATTCTGATCTTATCGATAATATCAAAAGTATCTTAAACAAAACACCTCAAGACGTTTTATTTATCATTGAAAACGCGGGCACGAACAAAGTTGGGAAAAGTCTAAATGAAATTGCCTTGATAATAAATAGTGTTGACGATGATCGCCTTCGCGTGTGTCTCGATACTTGTCACCTTCACGCTTCAGGCTATAATTTGACAACAAAAAAAGATTTTGAAGAATTTCTTGCTACATTTGATAAACTGATCGGACTTAAGAAACTGGAACTAGTACATATGAATGACAGTCGTGATCCGCAAGGTTCATTCAGAGATCGGCATGAAAATCTTGGTGAAGGCAATGTAGGTGTTGAAGTTTTCAAAAATTTTTTAAATCACACCAAAACCAAACATCTCGCTTTTATCATTGAAACTCCGGGATTTGAAAAAAAAGGTCCCGATAAAAAAAATTTGGATATTTTGAAAGGATTCATAAAAAAATTTCAAATCTTGCTTTATAATACGCCTTAAACTATGCCGCATGCTTATGGCGAAATGGGACCAAAATACGACCAATTGTGCACTTTAGAATTCGGATCAATTGTACGCACCTATCGTCAAAATCTTTTAGCTCTACTTGCCGTGCATCGATATATAGTTTCTGATCGTGAATCAGTCAGAGTTATCGGTGCAAATATTGACAACTATGGCAAGGCTGATGAAATCCTTTCTCCGAATGTTGACTTATCAATACATGGTATTGAAAGTTATGTGGATGTTTGGTCATATGAAAGGGTCCAAAGAGCTTTTTTGAGGCGTTTCCCAGATGATCATCATATCCGGTTATCTGAGGAACTTAAACTGATGGGGCAAGCATTTAGACCTTTTGAAAAAATATTACCTTTTAAACCTCTTTAGTCTTAAAATATCTTCTTTTTCTAGGTTATAATATCTTCATAATGGAACTTCCAAAATATGTAAGTGATTTTCTTCAGCAGTTTGATAAAGCAGGTCACAAAATATATGTTGTCGGCGGCACCGTCCGCGGACTTTTGATGAAATATGAAGTAAATGACTGGGACTTTACGACTAATGCAAAACCAGACGAGATCCAGAGACTTTTTCCCCATAGTTTTTACAATAATTCGTTTGGTACGGTGGGAATTCCGATCGATATCGAAGATAAACAGTTGGTTTTTGAGGTAACTACATTCAGAAAAGAATCCGGATATACAAATGTGCGGCATCCTGACAAAATCGAATGGGCGGATAAAATTGAGGACGATTTGGGTAGACGCGACTTTACGATAAACGCAGTAGCTTATGACGGTAAAACTCTTGTTGATCCTTATCATGGTCAAGAAGATATAAAAAATAAGGTTATACGAGCAGTCGGCGATCCCGATACTCGTTTTGCCGAGGATGCCTTGAGACTCATGCGCGCAGTGAGACAGGCAACCCAACTTGGATTTGTAATCGAAGAAAAAACACTTGCTTCAATACAAAAAAATTCCGAATTAATAACAAAAATATCTGGAGAACGCATACGTGATGAATTTTTCAAAATATTGAAATCGAAAAATGCAGCAGATGGAATACTACTTTTGCGAAGTACAAAACTCTTAAATCATATTCTTCCTGAAGTTGATGTATGTTTTGGTATTGATCAAAAAAGTCCAGAAAGACATCATATTTATGATGTCGGGACTCATCTTGTCGAATCACTTCGCCATTGTCATTCTGAAGATGTGATAACGCGATTTGCAACACTGATTCATGATATTGGTAAAGCAAAAACAGTAAGAAAAGATCCACAAACCAACATCATCACTTTTTATAATCACGAAGTTGTCGGCACAAAACAAGCTACTGAAATCGCAAGTCGCTTCAGACTTTCAAATAAAGAGAGGGAAAAACTTGTGACACTTGTTCACCATCATCAATTTACGGTCAATGAGCAACAAACTGACAAAGCAATTCGTAGATTTATACGTGATGTTGGTGTAGAGAATATTGATGATATGCTGGCTTTGCGCACTGGCGATCGGCTTGGATCTGGCGCCAAAGAAACTTCATGGCGAACAGAGCTTTTCAAAAAACGCATTGAAGAAGTACAGATAATTCCTTTTTCAGTGAATGATCTAAAAATAGATGGAAATGATGTGATGAAAGAATTAAATATAAAACCCGGACCAGAAATTGGGAAAATTCTTAATGAAATCTTTACTGAAGTTGAAGAAGGGAAACTTAAAAATGAGAGAGAAATTTTAATAGAAAGACTAAAACTATATAAACAAAATATCGGATCAGGTGGCGCGAGTTTATAAATCTGAGCGAAGTAATCAAAATTTGCGAGACTACACGCAATATGCCACTAACGACTTTATAGATTAACATAACAACTTTGCTTGGAATCGAGTAAATTTTCGGTTACAAGCTAAAGATTTATCTATAGAATCTGGAACGAGAACTATATCGTAAAATACATTTTCACATTTTCTCTTTCCTCACCTATCGTGCTTTCCTCTCCATGTCCCGGATAAATAACCGTATCTTCAGGAAGTTGTAAAATCTTCTCAATTGATTTTTTTAGATCATCTTTATCACTATAAGAAAAATCATATCTCCCTATCCCTGATTTGAATAATGTATCGCCGGTAAACAAAATATTTTCATCTTGAAAATATAAACTGCATGATCCAGGCGTATGTCCTGGTGTATGAATCACTTCAAAAGAAAAATCACCGACTGTCTGTTTTCCAGGTTTTAAATCTTTAGTAGATTGAATGGGTATGACTGCAGGTTCATAATTTAGAAAATACCTTGATGTTTCCACAATCCTTTTTAAGAGAAATTTATCCTTTGCATGAATAATTAAAGGCAGATCTTTACCGATTATTTTTTTATAAGAAATTTGAAACTCACCCACTGCCATCACATGATCAAAATGTCCGTGAGTTGCGATCATACCTTGAACTTCAAGATTACCAATCTTTTCAAAAATAAAAGGGGCGTCATCTGCTGGATCGACAATCAAACATTTACCGTCATTTTCAAGGATATAACAATTCGCCTGCATTTGTCCGAGAGGATATGTATGTATGTTCATTTACTTTGCCCTAATCCCTAACTACCAGCTACTAACTACTACTCTTTCGCTTTTCGAGCCACACGGCAACAGGAGTCGCGATAAATGGAGATGAATATGTTCCTGTGATTGTACCGATAAGTAGTGTCACTGCGAAAAATTTTATTGTGGTTCCGCCAAGAAGTACCAGTGCAAGTAGCATGAAAATAATTGTCATGGAATTATTGAGCGAGCGCACCATGGTGTCTGTGAGTGCGCGATTGGCATATTCATAAATATTGCCTTTTCCATAACGATGCTCGTAATCGCGAATCTGATCAAAAACTACGATTGTGTCATGTACTGAAAACGACATTGTGGTGAGAAGCGCCGTGACAAAAAGTGTGTCAAGTTGAGCACCAAAAAAATATGAAATGAGAGAATACGAACCGACAACAACGAGAATGTCATGAACTAAAGCTATGATTGCGGCGAGTGCGAAATTAAACTTTTTGAAAGCATATGCAACATAAAGAAGTATTCCTACGATCGCAATTCCGGTTGCAATGAGAGTTTTTTGTACGGTCTCTGCGCCTATGGTGGGTCCGACCGTTTCCGTACGTAAAACCGTAATTTTCGTTTTCATTTCTTTTGCAAGTGATTCACGAAGTGATTTTTCCTTCTTTTCATCAATTGCATTTGTACGAATTGAAATTTTGTTTCCATCAATCGCGATTTCCTGCACTTTTATTTCCTGCTTTTCAATAAGTTGAGAAACTTTAACTCCATCAAGATTTTCGTCAACCTGATATTCAAGTCTTGTCCCACCGACAAAATCAATAGAGTATTCAAATTGCCATAAAATGATCGAAGCAATGCCGGCGGCAATAACTACAAGTGAGATCACAAAATATATTCGTGCGTATTTAAGAAAATCAATCATTGTTTTTTTTGTAAAAAATAAATATTAGTCTTCTTGTGATAAAAATACCGGTAAATAAACTCGTCAAAACACCGATCCCAAGAGTAAGTGCAAAACCACGCACTAATCCAAATTGAGGCAAAAATTCCCAGTTAAGTGGATTAAATAAAATAAAAGCTACCAAAAGTGTAGTAATATTTGCGTCTTTTATAGCGTCAAGCGCGCGTCCAAAACCGAGTCTAACTGCGGTTTCGAAAGCTTTTCCAGCTCGTCTTTCATCTTTGATACGTTCAAAAATGAGAATATTGGCGTCAACTGCCATACCTATCGAAAGCAAGAATCCGGCGATACCTGGAAGTGTAAGTACGATAGGAATTGCGCGAAATATCGCAAATGTGATAAGTCCATATAAAATAAGTGCGATACATGCAGCGACACCTAATCTTCCATAATAGACAATCATGAAAATCATGACCATTGAAAGTCCGATTAGTCCTGCGACGACACTTCGCTCCACTTCAACAGTCCCAAGTGAAGGACCGATATTACGTTGCTCGACAAGTTTGATTGGAAGAGGTAGTGCTCCTGAATTTATTGCAATAGCCATTTGCTTTGCATCCTCAACTTTAAACTGACCTGAAATCACTGCCTGGCCACCTGTGATTTCACGTTCGACAGTCGGCGCAGAAATTATAAACTGGTCAAGAAATATTCCGACTGGCTTTCCCACATTGCGTTTCGTGACTTCGGCAAAAATTTTACCCCCTTCGTCCGTAAAATTAAGAGCCACCTGTGGTGCTCCTGTTTGAGGGTCAAATGCAACAGAAGCTTTTTTTATGTGCTTACCACTTAGTCCCGTTTCTTTTGTAAGTTGCGCAAAAATCGGTGTCGATGTCGCCTCTTTAATATCAATTTCTTCTTCGCGCTCTTTGAAACTTAGTTGCGCTGTCTGGCCGATAAGATCAACTGCCTGAGTCACATCATCAACTCCCGGTAAATCCACGGTAATACGATATATATCTCCGGTTTTTATAGTACGAACTACCGGTTCCGAAACTCCAAACAAATTGACACGCCGTTCGATGACATCGCGACTGGATTCAAGCGCATCCTGAAGATCGGCCGCCGCAACATTTTTAGTGTTTGCCTCAAATACCAGGTGACTCCCGCCGCGAAGATCAAGTCCGAGTTTAGTTTCAAAATCTTTGCGATAAGGTGCACCATTAACTGTTGTATTAATAACAATTGGTTTTATAGATAAATCAAATTTTCTTTCAAAAAGAGTAAATTTTATGGGAATTGCGCCTGGAAGATCGATCCAGAGTATAAGTAAAAAAATTGCAGCGATGGAAATGTAGGTAAAAAATCTCATTTCATGAGGTCCTCTTCCTGACCAACTAACATAATTTTTGGTTGTTTAAGAAACTTCCAGATAAAAGGATCGTTGTTTTTCTTTCTGAACTTAAGCTCATCGTCGGTCATCACCGTATAATTTATGTCCCATCCAAATGATTTGCGGGCCTCGTTCATGATGCCGTCCACCTCGGGCACAACCACTATACCGACAAATAGCACATAAATCTCATCTTCCTTGATTGATTGCTTTCTCGAATATTTTGTTGAAATTGAGATGTATCTGATTTTGCCAAGTTTACTAAGATTTTTATTGACGAGTTCGGCAAGGCTTGAAGTTTTTGTGAATATCCTCAAGAACTCATCAAAAAATTGGTAATTTCTATTCAATGTATAGAAAACTTTATTCATCCTTCGTTCCCGCATCAATACTTTTGCGCCATGTAAAATATCAAGCTCGCGTTTTACAGCGTTCACTTCTTCTTCAACTTTTCTCACAATTTCACGTAGATAAAAGCTGTCATCAATGTTTTGAAAAAACAGCTCTAAGATTTTCCGTCTTACTTTTGAAGGAATTATATCTTTAAGCATATTGTCATTTGTCATTCCCACGAAAGTGGGAATCTATTTAATTAATTCTGGATCCCGAATCAAGTTCGGGATGACATTCAGTTTGCTTTCTTGGCTGGTGTCGCTGCGGCTTTGTAATCCACTTTGTTTCCCGTCGGCAAAACTTCAATCCAGATTTTACCACGAACCATCTCAATTTCCTCGTTGTTTTCATCATAAAATCTCATCATATCTTCCTCAGCGGGTTTTTTCCATGTTCCCTCAACCGCTTGACCGTTTTGAAAAATAAAGGCGTCACCCGTGCCTATGAGGTCATAAAGCATATGTTCACCTTTTTCGTAACCGTCATTGGCCACACTTTCATCAGCAAGTACCACAATAACATTTTTTGCGGAAAGTTGTTTCTCTGTGTTTAAATCCACATGCTTTTGACCACCGTTGACGCGAAGATAACTATTTGAGGCAGTATCATAGTTCCAAACTACCTTATAATCTGATCCGAGAGAATTGTCCCAAAAGCCAAAACTTACGGTTTTAATAGTTCCTCGAGCCGATTCTTTTGCATCATTTTGAAATTTCCACGGCTCCCAATCTTCATCCCAAGCCACATTTTTTTTGTCGACATTCGTCAACTTTCTATTTTTTGCAGCAAACTCCCAAAGTTTTTTGGTGTTAGTGTATACAGTATGTTCTGTCGCACGTCCTGGCAGCCGGTCATAATCACGCCAGTAATTTGGAAAAGGTACCGCAAACTGATCAAGATCATTGTATCCATACCAATCAATGTCCTGTATTTCACCAAGTGCATCAGCAGGTCCCGGAGTATTCGCTCCACCTACATGAGCATATAAAGGATTACTGCCAAAACCTTGGAGAAGTTTTATGTAATACATGCGCGCAGATCTTACAGAGCCGACAATTTCCGGTTGTTCGCAGTAATATATTGCCAAAAATCTTGTGATGCCACCTTCGGCTACTACTTCATGAATGATATCTGCTGCGCTCACACCAGACTGTGGTCTTGACTCAATATTGTTTTGCACCATGATACCAAGCGGTCGTCGTTTTTCCCAAAGTGCTTTCTGTTCTTTTGAATAAAGCAGTCCGTTCATAGGACATGCTTCGGTTTTCGGTCCTCCATTGACAGTTGATGCACCATCTTCTACGATGGGTTCTTCATATTTACTGGTACTTACTGTGTTTTTTGAGAAGTATGAATAGGAGGCAAAACCGCTTAAAAGGTAGATTATAACGCCAAAAATTATCACAAGTTTCTTGTCCATGTATGCAATTTGCGAAAATTGTTAACAGAATTTCATCATTGTACCCTCTTGCATATACGGTGTCAATATGTTTAAATGTCTGAATATGCCCAAGAAGACCAAAAAGCAAAAGATTGCTGCAGCAAAACGAAAACACTCTGTCTTCTTACAAAATGAGTTTAATAATCTTAAAGTTGTGACACCCTCAATTGAGCTTAAAGAAAAAGAAATTAAAGAAATTAAAAAAGTTCAAAAACCCATTTCAGATCCGAAAGAAGTGACCGATTTTAAGAAAGACCTTTTCAAAAGTTTGATTCTTACCTTTATAATTCTTTCCGTGACCGTAGGTTTATATTTTGCTCGCGAAAATGATTTTATTACGTTTTTTTAAATTATAAATTTTTTTAAAAAGGGGGTGATTAACACATGGACATGATCGAATTTTACGATGTAAAAAACAAAAAAAAGGTACAAGTATCAGCATCAGAAGTAGAAAAAGTCACATACGAACGAAAAACTAAAAGTGGCGCAACTCAAGTCAGATATGCTCTTAAAGCTGTCAAAGACGGAGTGAAATTGACCAAGTTTGTCAGTAAAGAAACTTGGGACAGTATCACAAAATAAAATTTCAGCTAATGTTTTAGTTCAAAAGTATGTACTTTTTTATAAAGCGGAAATTTAGGCCGTGCGATACTTTCGTATAGATGTATTTTATCTATAGGAAATTCCAGAGAAATTTCTGTTCTATGAAGTTTCTTTTTCAAATGTAAATACTGTTGTTTACTTGGAACTTTCCATCTTGCGATAGTAAGGTGCGGAATAAATGTCCGCTTTTCTTGTGGTGAATATATTTCTGATAAACGTGTTCTCAAAGTCTCAACATCCCTATTTTTATGAAATGCGACATAGATAACAATTTTTGTGCTTATAAAAATATCCAGTCCGAATCCAAATAACTGGGTCGGCTTTATATCAAAGATTGCTCTTTCCGTTTTTTCTTTCAAATCATCAAGTTTGTTTTCATTTAACTCTCCTAAATAATGTAAAGTGATATGAAGATTATCGATCGGCACCCAGCTGAACTGTGCATATTCTTCACGAAGTTCACTTGTTTCCTTAAACATAAGTTTTATGGCTTTGGGCGGCAAATCCACGGCATAAAAAAGTTTCATAGGGTTGTAGAAATTCTTGTCGAGGAAAACTCGGATAACAATTGCGATACGACTTTTACTTTTGCGCCAACTGCCGCGGCTTGTTTTCTTTTATTATCAAGCTGTTTATCTCCCTGCGTCACGGCAATGACCGAAGGTTTTAAGTTCTTTACAAGGGTTAAATATTGCTCGTTTTTTGTGAAATATGGAAGCAGGATCACGCCGTCAATAATTTCCAGAGATTTCAAAATCTCCGCTCTCTCCTTTTGA
>CAYNLS010000035.1:3041-10033 GCA_964398125.1 uncultured Gammaproteobacteria bacterium | reverse complement strand
CACCCGACACACAACAAAACATTTTATACACAACTTATTTTATTCTTCTTCATAATTTTGAAGCAGTTCTCTACTCTTGCGGGACAATTTTTTCCTCGATATGGATATTGATCAAACCTACACGCGCAAAGTTCCTCATCATGTGGGGTTTTATTTTTCTACTTTTTGCTTTTGAATACAAAAAACATATTGTGGAAGGATTGACAGATCAAACAATTAATTCTTTAGTCACTGTAAGACAAAGCTATCGTATCGAGCGTTATGTGACTGTGACATTAAACAAATTGGTTCCATTTGGATTACCTCTTGCCGGCTGGACACTGATCATTGCCGGAATCATTTTGCCGTTTACCAAGATTGAAAGTAAAATTGATAGTAAAATAAATAATTAAATGGATCTAAACACTCTTCAAAAAGAGATTTCAAAATTGGGAGACACAAAGAAACGTTCCTTGCCACTTCGCACCAAAGAAGAAGGCGAAATTTTATATTGGACGGTAAAACTAAATGAGGAAGTTGGCGAACTATGTAATGATATTTTGTCTATCTTGCAACTTCAAAGAGCTTCAAAACTTGAAAGATTTGAAAAGAAAAATTTTTACCAGGAGTTTGCCGACGTCATCATCACGCTTCTTCATCTTGCCAAATACACAAATGTCGATGTGGAACGAGCAGTGAAGGATAAACTCAAGACAATCAAAGATAGATATCTGAGTCGTGGATCATAAACATCACTGTTCTTCAAGAATGCTTTTAAGATTGTCAAAATACTTGTTGACATGGTCGGCGAGTCCAAGCCGTTTCTTTTTAGAAAGCAAATAACTTGCGCTTCCGCCCATTTCGTACGTAAATACTTTCTTATCGACCTTACCGCTTGCCAGAAGTTGCATTGCTGCAATGAGATATTTACTCAATACCTTTACCCGTCCTTCCTTTTTAAATCTGCGCATGGAAAAATAGACCGGTACTTTGGGCAAGAGTTTTGCATGCACTCCTCTTTTGCGACCACGCTGTATGATTTCGTGATCTTCATAAACAAAAACTTTTTCATCATAACCACCAATACTATTGAAGTAATCCCGATCGAACATCGCAACCGGTCCATAACTGAACGGTTTTTCAGTGAGCTGACTCAATTCTACAAAAAAAGACATCACTTTATAAAGCAGTTCATCTTGATATTCCCCGTTGTCAGGAACATGAACGGGAATAAATGACAAGTATTTATGCTCTTTAGCGTTCTTGATCAATTTTGCAATAAAATTTGATTTGATTCGCATATCTGCATCAAGAAAAAGGACGTATTTACCGATGGCACCTTTTACACCAAGGTTTCGCTGATAAGCAAGATTTCTTTTGTCCGAAATGACCAATTTTTCATTGCATAATTTTTTATACTTAAGAGCGATTTCTGCTGTCTGATCTTCCGAATTTCCATCAACCACGATCACTTCAAAATCTTTATTTTTTTGTTTTGAGAGATCTTTTAGAAGTCTTGGTAGATATTTTTCCTCATTTAGAGTAGGTATGATAACCGAGAGAAACGGTGACATAAGTTTTATATTATACCAATTTTAGCGATGTTATTTTTATATTTATTTCTGTTTTTATTGTAATAACAGTCCATATTGATTTTCTGACAATACACTGTTATATTTGATAAATGGACATCCTCGAGGTGAAGAACCTCACCAAACAGTTCGGTAGTTTTGTGGCTGTAAATAACATTTCCTTTTCTTTGAAGGAAGGTGAGATTTTGGGTTTGCTTGGCCCAAACGGCGCCGGAAAAACGACAACAATCCAAATGCTTTTGGGAGTTTTAACAGCGACAAAAGGAGAGATCTCATATTTTGGAAAGGAATTCGATAAGAATCGAGAAGAAATATTGGAAAAGGTAAATTTTTCATCAACATACACAAATTTACCTTGGAATTTGACAGTAAAAGAAAATTTAACTTTTATTTCATATTTATATGAAATAAAAAATCGTCCGGAGCGTATACAACAGGTGATTAAGAACTTCAGACTTTTGGAAATACTTAATCAACCACTAAGAGAACTGTCCTCGGGACAAATAACACGTGTGAATCTTGCCAAAGCATTTATCAATGATCCAAAGGTTCTCCTTTTAGATGAACCGACAGCAAGTTTAGATCCAGAGGTAGCCAAATTTATACGAGATTTCATACTTAAAGAAAGAGACGAGAAAAAAACTTCCATTGTTTTTACAAGCCACAACATGACTGAAGTTGAAGAAGTCTGCGACAGAATCTTATTTATCAATAATGGGAAAATTGTTTCCGATGATACTCCTGATAACTTGATGAAAACTATTGATGAAACAACTGTAAATTTAGTTATTGACAAAAAAAATGAAAAGCCTTTGCTGGATTATACGAAAGGCAAAAAATGGGAAATCAAATATGAAGACCGCAGGTACTCAATATATTTAAAAGAGAAAGAAATTTCTGAACTGCTGACGTTTTTAGGAAGCAATAATATACCTTTTCACGAAATCAGCATCGACAAACCGAGTTTAGAGGATTATTTCCTTATGATCGCGAGTAAGAATAAATTTAGAGAGTCATAAATATATGAATACCCAAAGAATATACGCCATTATATTGAGGCATTTTTATCTCCTGAGAAGGAGCTACGATCGTATGGTCGACTCGTTTTATTGGATTACACTTGATTTAATAATTTGGGGTATTACCGGATTATATTTCCAGCAACTAACCGAAAACTCGCAACAGATCATCTTTATGATTATATCCGGAGTAATTCTGTGGAACATTGCCTACCGCGCTCAATCTGATATAAGTTTAGGGCTTATTGAAGAACTCTGGAATTGGAACTTAATAAATTTATTTGTTTCACCTCTCACTTTTATAGAATGGGTAGTTGCTCTTGTTGCATTAGGAGCTGTTAAATCTATTATGAGTTTTCTTTTTGGTGCGCTTGTTGCATTTATTCTCTACAAAATTGGCATTTTCTTTTTATCTGTTCATTTACTTACCTTTATAATTCTCCTTCTTATGACAGGATGGTGGCTTGGTTTTACAGTTGCAGCAATTGTTTTACGATATGGAACTAGAGTACAAACTCTCGCATGGACACTTGTTTGGTTGATTTCACCTTTATCAGCGATTTACTACCCGCTTTCTATTTTGCCGGTTTGGGTACAAAAAATAGCAGCGTTTGTACCAACAAGTTATGTTTTTGAGCAAGGAAGAAATCTTCTGTATAACGGAGTTGTAGACTATAACAAATTGTTAATTGCATTTGGACTTAATGGTATATATCTTATTCTTTCTATAATTTATCTGCGAAACAGCTTTGATTCTGTTTTGAAAAAAGGCCTTGTGAAGGTGTTTTAATACTGCTCTTCGTAAAGTATTACAGGTGGTCGCTCAACATGATTTCGGCCCAGTCTGATCATTGAACCTTCCACTTGAGCGTCAATTCCGGAAAATCTTAATTCACCTACAACTTCATTTATGATATCTCCTTGATTTTCGATTGCAAGTTTTCTAGGATCAGGTAAAGATACATTTGTATCAATGGATACATCCCTGAAATTAGTTCCTCGATGAAGAACCATTGCAGCGGCTCGTACACAGACATCTAACCATTCACCTCCGATCAATATTTCAGTATCATCATTAATATCAAAATTATGAGCTCTGAATTCATCGGCAAATCGCTGACCTGACCATCCGTCTTGGAGTATGTCCTTCACAAAAAAAATATTATCTGGATAACGTGTATTTTTTCGTAATTCTTTATAGAGATTCATCCAATTATCTGGCTTTTGAAATATTTTAAGTCTGTGTTTATATTCATAAACCGAGTACTTCAAGTCTCGTCCCATAGGGGATATTACCGAAACATGATCTGGACTTGAAGGTGCGCTTGCCACAACATTAGAAAACATTCTATTTCGTCCTGTAATATATGTTGGTGGGTCTGAATCAGTATTTACGCAAAAAAATGGATGAACGTAAAAATGAATTTTTTTGACGGGTTGAAGTTGTAAACCAAGATCGCGCTCTAGCATTGCTAGATTATACTATAGGATAGTTAACTATACAATTATCTTTGTGCTTATGTAATCTAATACTTCCTCAGGATCATCACTTACAAAAAATAAATCTTTCGGATTTTTTGGTAAAAACTTCTCATCAAACATCCTTTTGTATTGATTTATGAGTCCATCCCAATATCCATCAGTATTAAATAGGATGATCGGTTTTTTATGAAGACTGAGTTTTCTTCCTTCAATAATTGCGGTTATTTCATCCAAAGTACCTGATCCGCCAGGAAGTGCGATGATCGCATCAGACTTTTCAAGAATCATCAGAATGCGTTCAGGAATATTTTTTGAGACATGAATTTTATGTGCTTCGCGATTTACATATTTCTCAAAACCAGTCCAAGTACATGCTGTGATATGTCTTTTCAATCGTTTGACCTCAGCGGCCGCGGTCTTCATAAATCCTCTTTGCGAACCTCCGTACACAAATCCGTAACCTGCTTGAACGGTTAATCCGACAAGTTTGACTGCCGGTTCCGAATATTTTTTATTTATGTCTTGGGCAGAAAGAAAAAAGGCAATGTGTTTCATGAATTTATGATGAAATCATATCTTGTTTTAGATGACACTTTTTGAATTGTTATACAAATAGACTACCACATAAAAAAAATTCTGCGCATTGACCTTACTGAAATTAAGCTATATGATATTATGTAACTGACCCAGTTGTCACTTATTATGAGCGTAAAAAAGTCCAAAAAAATTACGTGGTGGCTGATTATTATTTCATTACTTGTCCTCACTGCAGGTATTTTTGCATTAAGCGCTAAATCGCGGCAGCAAGATACGGGCTACCGGAAATTTACTAACAAAACTTATGGATTCAGCATTGAATATCCAGCTAACTGGGAAGTAAAAACAGATACACACGTATTTGAAAATGGTGATGTGGTTGCTTTTCAAATAAAAGGGCCGACACAAAAACGATACACCGAATTCATCGACGGGGCCAGATTTGTTGTTTCCAAACCATTCACTATTAATTCGGATCTGCAAACGTGGATGAAAGATTATTTTAACGATCAGGCTACATTCTCAAAGTTCACACTTGCTAGATATCCGTTTGAGAAAGTAGAAGATTGCTCAAATTTCGGCTGCATGCAATATTTTTACACCACGATCGACAACAAAGTCTATGGCGTGGCTTTATTTGCACAAGGTACGACCGAGGAAAAAGCCGCCTTGGATAATACACTCCTTTATATGTTTCAGTCACTCACTTTTGATAAAGCTTATAATGAGGGAGTAGTCTCAAAAGAAGTAGCCGTTCAAAAAATAAAAGACTTACCAGAAGTCATAGACTATCTCAAGCAAGTACCCACTGGATTAGTATTGGTAAATGGTGAAGACGAAAACAATTACATGGTCCAGGTCTATGAATTCAAAAACGGCCACACCGCAACATTTAATTGGTATTATGTAGACAAAACCTCTGGAGAGATTGAAAAACAGTTTTAATTGAATGTTTATCTCGATTCTGTCCAGGCTCCTCCGGATCCCGAACCTTCATAAGCCGGAGGGCTGGTGTCACTTTCTGATTCTGGCGTGGGCGTCGGTGTTAGAGTTGGGGTCGGTGTAAATGTTGGCGTGGGAGTTACGGAAATCGATGGAGTGGGTGTTTGAGTAACTTGTGCGGTCATTGCCTTTTTCCATGCTTCAGATATTAAAAATCCTTTACGCGGCGGGAGGGGCACTGGATTGGCATACCAAGTTGGATCAAGGTCGAATTCGGAAAATAGATTGTCCTTATATCGTGGATCCGAAAGCGTTACCCTGACCCATGTATGAGTCGGCGAAAATATCTGCTCGCTTTTTATCCCGTAATCCTCCAGCGATTCTTGCAATATGGTAGCCATCTGGCGGCACACACCTTTATTTTCGGCTAGGCAACCTGACAAACTTTCATCGGATGGAGCTTCATATCGAGCCGTCCTTGACGTTATCTGTTCATAAATATCTTTTATAATTTCCAGTTCCGAAGTTTTATTACTTTTCAATTTATAATCTCCAGCAAAAAGACTTTTATTATTAAGACCGTCCCGGATTACTGCATTCTTCATTGATTCTTCATCAAAATAGAGCTTTGCATACTTCAAAAAAATTCTGTCAATTGTACCCGAAGGGTCAGTATCAAAAGAGTTCAACATTCTACCTCTATCCTCGACATCCAATACTTTGGCAGGATCAACAGGCACATGATAATACCATCCCGTCTCTAATTTTTTTTCTCCAGTTGGATCCTCTGGATCTTTATCTTTCAAAATTCTTCTAAAATTCCACTCCGATGGATCACCAGCCAAGGTTCTTTGTATTTCCGCAAATTGATCCAGTGTCTCTCGGCTCTGCGCAAGGGCCGAATCTGAAAAAAATAACAGCAAAAAAATGATGATCAGTATTTTTAATTTATTCATTTGTTAAGCAACTTGTATTTAATGATTCTGTTATTTCCAAAAGTAATTTACTGGCGCCTTCTTCCATCCCGCTTTCATAAAAAACCGAGACAGTAAAGCCATCTTTTTGATGACTAAGGCCAAAAGTCGGGGTGTCATCTGATTGATCGCCCCCTCTTTCCGTCACTTCATAAGAATAGATATCGATTGATTTTGTAAAATCGAGCTTCAACTCGGTTAATTTTTTTTCCAGATTGTCAATATCCTGAGTTACGGTGAGCAATCCACTATCTGTCACTAAGACAATCCCCGAATTATAATCTTCTAAAACACTATATTGAGAATTTATGCGAAAAGAAAATTGGTTTCCACCCGCGCAAACTATACCTGCCTCTTGCTTGGGAAAAGCCTCAAATAGTTCTTCTTCCTCGTTTTCCATAATCGTTTCTTTGTTGTCCGAACTGTAATCATAGCTCTGAGGCAATATACCAAAGTAAGAAATCGTG
>CAYNLS010000035.1:0-3031 GCA_964398125.1 uncultured Gammaproteobacteria bacterium | reverse complement strand
GCCAGAACAATTTTTTTCCTAATAGTTGGTACAGCTTTATCTTTTTTGTTAAGTTGCATCTGCTTCCATAGAAGCAAAACAACAACGTCAAGAATGAGGAGTATTAAAACAGCCACAATTGGGGCGATATCGTACAGAGAAAGCGTAAATGTTGCCGGTCGGATAATCACCATGAGTGCAAAAAGATCCAAAGTTGCTATAATCGAAAGAACTGATGCAGTTTTAAGAAATACATACTCCTTTTGAAAAAACAATATGAGTGAAACAATAAGGAGAACCAGCAATATGCTTGCTGCTCCGATTCCTTCAAGTGCCAAAACTGCAGCACTTGATCCTCCCAAATCTAGTGGCAACCATGGTAAAAGGGTCAGAATAAGTACAGAGGCAGTTAATCCTATACTTGTTTTCCGCAGTTTCTCAAGTTTTTCCTTTGAAAAGGAATAATAAAACGTTTTAAGAGCCCAGACAGAAACAATCGCCCACGCGATCCAGAAAAAGATAGTTTCCATATGTTACAGTGTACCCGTTCTAGTCTTTGATAGAACTTTAGCCTTCTTTCAATATAATCACAACAAAAAGAAAATGCAAGCTCCTTGACTTTCATATTCCATAGTCTTACTCTTACTATTAAATGAGCTTTACCCAATTTTTTGTCGGGATGTTGATACCACCTTTTGTCAGGTGGTCAAACAAACATCTTAAAAACTATTTCAAGCTTACCGAGTTTGATGCGCAAACAAAAAAAAGGATTACTGCAAATTCCTACCCCTCTTATTATTCAATATTATATGGATAGTGGATATTAGAGTTTGTTAGCAGTGGGATAATTGAGATTCTTTTTATATTGATTTACGGTCCAAATATATTCCCAGGTAAAAGTTTTGCCGTTCATACGTTTCTTGGACTTATTAACATGATTGGGGTATGGTTTATTGCAGGTGCTATACTGGATTTTTTAGTCTGGAGCGTTTCGACTGCGAATTTTAGAGATTATGCTATGTTTAGACAACTTAAATCTGGTTGGCCTTATGATATGAAGCAACAAATATCTACATTATTTAAGCTTGGAATACTTTATTACCTAATTACTACACCACTAATGATAGTAATTTACTTGTTTTTGAAGTAGAGCAAATTAATTTGGATAGTGGCATTTCTTATATTTCTTTCCGCTCCCGCACCAGCATAGTTCATTGCGACCGATTTTTTTCTTTTTTTGAGGAGGTTGTAAATTCTTTGGGGCAATTGATTTTTGCGTCGGCTCTTTTGCTTGTCCTGTAAATGGATTTATGCTTGAGGCTGAATGAAAATGCATGTGTGAGGTTTCTTCTGAATGTTCTGAATTTAATTGCGAAGCTTCATCTCTCTTTTCTACTTTGACATTCATGACACGTCTTATTGATTCGTATTGAATATCTGATAATAATTTTTCAAAAAGTATGAACGCCTCATTTTTATATTCAACAAGCGGATCCATCTGCGCATAACCGCGAAGATTTATACCTTCTCGAAGGTCGTCAATTGCGGTCAGATGCTGTGTCCAAAATTGATCAAATGTTGACAAAAATAATGATCTGACAACTTGATTCCACACATCACGACCAATTTCTTTTTCTTGTTCGGTGAATTTTTTTTCAACAGCTTGAATAAGGTGTAATACAAACTCATCTTGTTTTTGATCTTCAAGATAAGCTTCAAGGTTTTTAACTTTAATATTTAAAAGACTTAGCAAATCAGCTTCAAAATCGGCTATAGCTTCAGTATCAGTTGTTTGCAAAGAAAAGAAACTTCCGGCAAGTGTATTGATCTGTTCTGAAACCATATTAAAAAATGTTTCCTGGAATCCTTCTGGATCTTTTTCAGGCTGAATAAGCATGTTACGGCGCAGTTTGTAAACAATATCACGTTGCCGATTTAACACGTCATCATATTCAACCAGATGTTTTCTTATGTCAAAATTGAAGCCCTCGACTTTGACTTGGGCTTGTTCAATAGCTCTGGAAACCATAGGATGACTTAAAGGTTGATCTTCCGGAAATTTAAGGAAAGTCATGAGGCGACTGATCTGATCTCCACCAAATATTCGCATGACATCATCTTCAAGTGAAACAAAAAATTGTGTCTCTCCCGGATCTCCCTGACGACCTGATCGGCCTCGAAGCTGATTGTCGATGCGTCGGGATTCGTGCCGTTCAGTACCAATAACATACAATCCACCAAGTGAAATAACCTCTTCGTGTTCTTTTTTCCATTGTTTTTCAGCCTTATCAAAATCTTTTTCGGTTTTAAAATGTGCCCGCTGCAAATCTCCACCTAAGACTATGTCAACGCCTCGTCCGGCCATATTGGTTGCGACAGTGATAGCGTGTTTTTTTCCCGCTTGAGCGATGATATGAGCTTCACGTTCATGATTTTTGGCGTTCAAAAGCTCATGTGGAATTCCTTTTGTTTTTAAAACGTGAGAAAGATGTTCGTTCTTTTCGATTGAAGTTGTTCCAACTAAAACCGGACGTCCTGCTTTATATTGATTGGCAATTGTTTCAACGACAGCATTAAATTTGGCATTTTCGGTTTTGTAAATCAAATCGGCATTGTCACGGCGCACCATGGAACGATGAGTAGGAACGACAAGAACTTCGGTTTTATAAATCTTATTCAGTTCTTCAGCTTCAGTTGCCGCAGTTCCCGTCATGCCGGCAAGCTTTTTATAACCTCGGAAATAATTCTGTAAAGAAACTGTCGCAAGAGTGCGTGATTCCTGTTTGATACTGACATTTTCTTTAGCTTCTATTGCCTGATGTAGTCCTTCGGAAAATCTTCTGCCTTCCAAAAGTCGACCCGTAAATTCATCAACGATCACGACCTCGTCACCGCGAATAATATAATCTTTATTATTTTTAAAAAGTGTTTGAGCTTTAAGCGCGGCTTCAACGTGGTAGAGAGTTTCAAAATCTTTTTCGTACACATTTGTAACGCCAAGCATCGACTCAATATGCGTTATTCCTTTTTCAGTAAGATGGGCTGTGCGAAG
>CAYNLS010000034.1:8884-10250 GCA_964398125.1 uncultured Gammaproteobacteria bacterium | reverse complement strand
AATGCCCAGAAAGTGAGAGAAACCCAGATAATAAGAAGTATTGACCATAATGTTATATGATTATATAACATTATACTGCGCGGGTTTCAAGATACTTGAGGTGTCTTTCTTTAAGCTCATTGTATTTATGCTTGTTTACGCCATGTTCCCGAATAAGTTTTGTCGCATATTGCGCGCCCAGATAATGCGGCATGATCACATATGTTGCTCCCGATTCATAAAGAAGTTTGGCCTCATCACGAGTTTGAGCAATCACAAGAACTATCGCTCGTCTGTTAACCTCACGAATTTTTTTTATAAGTAAATTATTGGTTTCCTGCTCGGGAATTGTGGAAACAACGTAGCGTAAATCTTTAAAATTCAGCACAGATAGAAATTCCGCATCCTTGGCGTCCCCGTATTTAAAAGGTATTTTTTCTTCTTTCATGTGATTTATCGATTCGGGATTAAAATCAACCACGATATAATCAAATCCAAGTTTCTCAAATGCGCGGACAAAATCCGGGCCAACTCGTTGATAGCCAAATAAAATCGCCTCATATTCCTCCTGTAAATTATTTTCACGCCTGCCTTTGCGAAGCGAGAGCCATGATAGCAAATTTTCGAGTCTTGGATAAAGGCGATCGCTATACAATATAAGGTACGTCGAAGTCACAATGGTTATAAGTCCAATCAAAGTTATGAGGGAAAGCGTTTCGCGGGTCAAATGTCCAAGTTGAAATCCAAGGGCGGCAAGAATAAGAGAAAATTCACTTATCTGAGCAACGGTAAGACCGGTGAGAAAGCTTGTTCTTTTGCTATAGCCTAGTAAATTCATAATTATGATCATTATGACCGGATTACAAATAATGACGAATAACGAAAGTATGATTGCCGGTATAAGCAAACTACCAAGACTTCCGAGCACCATCTGCGAACCAAGGAGAATAAAAAATAGGACTATAAAAAAATCCCGAAGAGGCTTGAGTCTGGAGGCAACCTCGTAGGAATAGGGACTCATCGACATGGCCACTCCGGCAACTAGCGCTCCAATCTCGACCGAAACGCCCACAGTATAAAAAAGTAACGCCATCCCCAGCCCCCACGACAATGAAAAAATAAATAACATTTCTTGAGAACGGGCGATAAAATTATTGATCTTGGGTAAAAGATATGAACTGACAAGCATGACAGCCGTTATCAACAAAATGCCTTTTGTAACGGTGATAGCCGTGAGCATAAAAAGATTAGCCCCGGAACTTGCTCCGGCTGCCGATGTGACAAGCAGTATGATCGTGGCTATGACATCCTGCACAATCAAAAAACCGATTGCGATTCTTCCGTAGAGCTTATTTAAATCGCCTTTATCCGAAAGCAGTTTTAGAAT
>CAYNLS010000034.1:3740-8874 GCA_964398125.1 uncultured Gammaproteobacteria bacterium | reverse complement strand
GGGGATAGTACTACTAAATGTCAGTCCGATAGCTACATATGAGGCTGCAATCCGATCTGAACCCAAAGGTCTTGCCAAGAAAAAACCGATAATTGGGGTAAAGACTACTTGAGAAATACCTGAGATGAACGATACTTTGCCAACGTCGCGTATGACTTGTGGATTAAGATTAATACCAACAATAAATAGTAAAACCGTGATTCCGAGCTTTGAAAATACTTCAATTACCTCGCCGTTTTGAATCACATTGAGAAAAGACGGTCCAAGAATAATCCCACTTAAAATATAGCCGATGATAAGTGGTTGACGCAAAAATCGCACCATGATCGCAATCGTAGTCGCAACCAACATGATTGTCGTTATTTCTATAAAGATCTCCATGGTTTTACTATACAGTTTCTTACTTGAATATCTCAAGTGGAGCGAATCTGGTATCATATTTATATGAAAATAACCTCAGTAAAAGCTCTTGAAATTCTTGACTCGCGAGGTAAACCTACCATTCGAACATTTATTGCTCTTGATGGTGGGTCCATTCATCAGGCTTCGGTTCCATCTGGAGCTTCAACGGGAAAACATGAGGCGCTTGAACTTCGGGATAATGATCAGAAACATCATCTGGGACAAGGCGTACAAAAAGCAGTTGAAAATGTGAACACACAAATTGCACAAAAAATTGTCGGACAAGAGGTACTTAATCCTAAAAAAATCGATGAAATCATGCTTGAGCTTGACGGCACTGAAAATAAATCTAAGCTTGGCGCAAACTCAATTCTTTCGGTATCGCTTGCCGTGACAAGAGCGGCGGCTCATGTATCACAAAAACCGCTGTGGAAATTTATTAATGAGTATTATTTCCAAAGTCCAACATCCAAAGTCCAAAGTCCAAAATTCCCACGCCTCATGGTAAATATAGTAAATGGAGGTAAACATGCCGGCTGGAACTTTGATATTCAAGAGTTTATGATCATGCCAGTTACCAATGAACCTTCCAAATCAACTACAATCGCTGCAGAAATCTTCCAACAACTTGGGAAAAATTTAAAAAATAATAAACTTTCCACTCTTGTTGGTGATGAGGGAGGGTATTCACCCTCCCTTTCATCAAATGAAGAAGTGTTTGAAATGATCGAAAAATCCGCAGCAGAAATAGGATATATAAGAAATACCGATTATAACTTTGGAGTAGATTGTGCTGCGACTGAATTTTTTGAAAACGGTAAATATATTCTTAAAAAAACAAATGAAACAAAAACCGCAGCCCAAATGACTGAGTTTTATTCACAAATTGGACAAAAATATAATATTCAATCTTTTGAAGATCCATTTGCTGAGGACGATTGGGAAGCATGGACCAAATTTACAGAAATGGCCGAAAAATTCCATTTTCAAGTCGTTGGCGATGATCTTTTGGTGACAAATCCGCAAAGAATCAAAACCGCGATAGAAAAAAAAGCAGTAAACGCAGTGCTTATAAAGCTTAACCAAATCGGCACTATGAAAGAAACCGTTGAAGCAATCAAGATGACGATCGATGCGCGTTGGAAGTTTGTAATATCGCATCGATCTGGCGAAACTGAAGATCCGTTTATTGCGGATTTAGCCTACGGATCAGGCGCGGATTTTATCAAAACCGGTTCAATGTCAAGAAGTGAAAGGCTGTCCAAATATAACCGGCTTATCGAGATTGAAAATGGGTTTTAAAAAACAGTAGAATATATAATATGAAAGGTGTATTAATATTTGTTATTTCCTTAATCTTCTTTTTTGTTCCTGCTATTGCGGCAGCCGCGCCCGCTTCCCTTTCCTTTGATCCGTCAGATCAAATAACAAGAACCGGTCAGAGTGTGTCAGTTGACATAAACATATTTACGAATAATCAGTCCGTGACCTCAACAGACGTATGGATAAAATATGACCCATCCATAGTGCAATTTATTACAGGAGGTACTGTTAAAGGTTCTTTATTTGAAACAGTTGAGAGTAAGATTGTTTCGCCAGGAAGACTTTATATTTACGGAGTACGCAAAAATCCTAACGCAAGCACACCGCTCTTGGGAACAGTGGCCAAGGTAAAATTTAAAGCTCTTCGAGACGGTAAAACTGATCTTAAATTCGAATGCTCGGCGCTCAAAAAGCAAAGCTCAACAATCATAATGTCTGATAGGTCTTTAACAAATATAATAAGTTGTGAGTCGACGATCGCCCATACGGCACAAATTACAGTGAAAGGCGGGGCAATTCTTGGTGCAAAGTCAAACGACTTGCCAATTTCACCTATATCTTTAGCTTTCGGGGCGGTGATTCTTGGACTTACCGGTTTACTATATTATCGATATCGTTCTATGACGTCGTCTCTTTAAAATATGAAAACGGCAACATTATTAAAAAATAGTCTCTCAAAAAAACAGTTGATCTACATAGGCATTGCCGCCGGAGTTGCGGTGCTGACGATTGTTGGAACAGTTGTTTACGTTTTTGTATTACAAAGTCCGACTACCCAGGCAAGTAGCGAGACCCCACACAATGTACAAGTCCAAAAAGCAGAGCCTGATAAGGCGAGTGTCGCCTGGACCACCGATACTGAAGCCGTATCTTCGATAGAATATGGGACTGCTCCCGATCCATCTAAATTTCAGTCTTTGCCGGTTTCCGGAAGTCCTTCAACTCAACATAATGTAGATTTATCCGCACTTGAACCCGACACTACATATTATTTTCAAATCCGTCTGGGCGAAACCATCTATGACAATGATGGACAATACTGGACTTTCACAACCAATGCAACGACAGAGACTGATGGTACTCAACCTGACACAGCCGTGAGTCCAAGTGGTGGTGTCTCTATTGTGCCTACGCCGACAAAATCAGCCTCGGCTTCTGCATCGGTGACCCCAAGCACAACTCCTGCGGATGATGCTACACCTACTCCATCATCTGAATCTGTTTGTGATTCAACCGACTGCGCGGAAATTCAAGATAATCTTGGCACATTGTGCTCAACACAGGATTATGTACGTTGTGTATATGAAAACGGCGAGGTCACCACAACTCCGGGGGATACCGATACAACGGTCACCGATAGCCCGGAAACCACAACCTATCCGGTGACAGAAGCCAATAAAAGTCTCTGTAAAAGCAGCTTTATTCAGGCCAATAACTGTACCTCTTGGAGTTGGGAATCAATGACCAATAAAGATAAAGTTTGTGCCGATACATATACTCGCTTTTTTGTCCAGTGTAAAAGTAATAGCTTTAACTCAAATGATGCTGCAACATGGTATTGTAATGAAACCACAACTGATAGTTCTATCACGCTTCCTTGTGGTAGCGCTCCCACACCAGCTGCAGGTCAATCCGTATTCTGTCGGATACGTGCCGAAAACGATGAGGGAGGGGCCTCAAACTCTACAGACTGGATCTATGGCTCTACTGCCTGTTCGGCATACTCGACAAGCAACATAAGTGCCTGTGCTATAAAATATTTACAGTCAAATGAATGTCGATCTTGGATTTGGGATCTCGTTAATAGCGAAGATGCTACATGCAAAGCCGCCTTTTCAAAATATTTCCTGCAGTGTACAAGTAACGGCAATTTTGCCCTCACAACAACTACTCCGACGCCTGCCTTTTGGTATTGCAATACAACGTCAACGGATCATTATTTGGATTTCCCCTGCTTCAATGCAGTGACTCCTGTTGACGCCGCTCCAATAACTTGTCGAGTGCGTGCAGAGGATGCTTACGGTGGCGACAGTCACTCAACAGCATGGACGACAACGGCTGTGAACTGTCCAACCTCAACTCCAACCCCAAGCATCACCGCAACTCCAACTCTTACTTTTACACCCACAAGCACACGCACGCCAACTCCGACACCCTAAAATCTAAAAACTTACAGTGGTATATTGCTCATCTTTTTATTTAATTTGTAGATTCGTCCAACTTTGGCAATATTTTTCTTGCCTACTCTTACAATATCCGCAGTGAAGTCATTATTACCTTTTAATAAAGATGATCCAACTCCATAAACATCAACAGGAGCTTGAGATTTTTCAAAAAGCTTGATTTTATCTGTAGTAAAACCTCCAGACACTATGATTTTTACATAGGAAAAACCATTTTGATCAAGCGATCGTCTTACTCTTTTGACAAGCTCGACATTCACTCCTTTGAACGAATTTTTTTCTTTTGTAAAAATTTTATCCGTCATATTTTCAGCAGTATCGATTCGAACGCCATATAATCTTTTTCCTAAAGACCGAGCAACATCAAGTGAGGTCAAGACACAATCATTATCAAAATCACATAGGCAGATGAGCAGTATATCAGGATAATGTTTGCTAAATTGCTTGGCAGCATTGACTGTATTTCCATTGTTTATTGCAATTAAAGAATGAGGTATCGTTCCGACCGCCATACCATCCCACCACTGTACATGCGCCTGAGTGCAGACTTTTTTAATTCCCCCAATATGCGCCGCATAACCATCACCTTGTTGATTTTTAAAATAATCAGAACGGGCAGCAAAAAAAATCACCTCTTTTTTACCTGCTGTTTTGATTACCTTATAAACATTAGTCGCAACAAGAGTACGCCTCGACAAAATTCCTAAAAAAATAGTTTCTAAATGGGAAAAATAGGCATAAGGACCAGTGATGTGAACGACAGATTCACCCGACATGATGATCTCCCCTTCTTTTACTGACCGAAGTTTTACACTATCAGATTTATCTATCCATTTTGATTTATAAAAATAGCCGCTGCATTTTTGTAGTAACTCTTTTATCTCATTAAGTCCACAGAATATACTGTCGTTATTTTTTTGGAAAATCTGCATTGTCGCCACTTGGAGGTTTGTTTCTTTTGCAAGAATATTCTTTGTACGATTGAGATAAAGATCGCTGTAGTGGCCTTTTCTTATTTTCTTTATTTCATCTGTATCGAAGAATGAAGTCGTCATTCTTTTATCAACTTTTTAGTATCTGTGATGACTGCGCCGTAACACATTTTCAAATACTCAAGGCCATTGTCATGATCGGCTTGTGTAAAGGATTCTACTGCATCACGAGGAATAAATATTTTGTATCTCTTTGTAAATGCGTCAGCACTTGAATGTCTCACGCAGATATGT
>CAYNLS010000034.1:0-3730 GCA_964398125.1 uncultured Gammaproteobacteria bacterium | reverse complement strand
ATTCAACATCATGTTGTCGAAGTAATAGGTCAAGCCCTGTCTCATGAAATGCGCTATAAGTTCTTTTTGGTAATATAAAATCAGACTTTTGAGGTTTAAGTTCTGGTATAACCTGAGCCCCTTTAGTTCCTGCGATTGCATGTGCTCCCCATACCGCCTCTTCTGGGTCGCCAGGCAAGTGAGCGTCATTTGCATATACTACCAACCACTTATTCTTTCGAGCATATTTTAATAACTCTCTTATTTTTGGGATGATTTTTAAGGCTCGATCATTTTTGAGACTACCATGAACAAAATCGTTAAGCATATCGATGATAACCACTGCTTTTTTTGACTGTTTATTTTTTATCATAAAAACTTAAGTTAATTGATATGTCATGCATTATATCAAAGAGAAATCAAACTGCCGACTCATACTAAATATTGTATACTAGTTACGAAAATATGGCACAACTTATACTTGTCAGGCACGGAATTTCAGAGTGGAATAAAAAGGGTTGGTGGACCGGCTGGAAAGATCCTGATCTTGCGGAGGAAGGCTATGAGGAAGCAAGAAAAGCAGGTAAAAAACTAAAAGATTTTAAAATAGATAAAGCTTACACTGCCGATCTAAAACGCACTATTCAGACTCTTGATGAGATTAAAAAAGAATTGAAAAAGAAAAATATTCCGACTGTAGTCGATTGGCATCTTCGGGAAAGAAATTATGGTGACTTGGCTGGAAAAAATAAATGGGATGTCAAAAAACAATATGGAGATGAGCAGTTTATGAAATGGCGACGAGGGTGGGACGAGCCGATACCAAATGGTGAAACTTTAAAAGATGTTTATAATCGCGTCTATCCTTACTACAAGAGCACTATTCTTAAAGATCTGATGTCGGGAAAAAATATCATTATTTCAGCAAGCGGCAACAGTCTGCGCGCACTTGTAAAATATATTGAAAATATATCGGAGCGCGATATCCCTAAGCTTGAAATTGGCACAGGCGAAGTTTATGTTTACGAGATCGATAAGACCGGCAAGATGAAATCTAAAAAAATTCTCGCCACAAATCCAAAGAAAGGAAAAATTTGAAAAAGCTATACGACCTATAAGTCTTATGAGTCGTATAGCTTTTTCAGCGCTTCAATTCCAGACCAAAACATCTCTTCATCAAAGTTTTCATTTGGAGCGTGAATATTGTCATCTGGCAAAGTAAAACCGATGAGAATGATAGGTTTTTTGTAAATCCTTTGTAAAATTTCCGCGGCCGGAATACTCCCTCCCGATCTACTAAATACTGTATCATTTTTAAAGTGTTCGGATAAAATTTCCGCTGTTTTTTTGATATATTCGTTTTCAATAGTTGAGTAAAATGGGAAGTCGCGGGAAAGTATTTTGATCTTATATTTCACTCCTGAGGGTAAGTTGGCTTTAATAAACTTTATTACCATCCGCTCGATTTTTTGAGGATCTTGATGTTCGACTAGACGACAAGAAAACTTAGCAGTTGCTTGACGAGGAATTACGGTTTTTGGACCCTCACCTGTATAGCCTGTGATAATTCCATGAATATCAAGTGATGGAAAAATTTTTGGGGCAATATATGCTGGCATATTACGAAATGATGTCACTTTGTAGGCGCTTGTCTATTTTTGTAAATCTTTATCAGATTCTCAAGACTGCATCAGACGTTGACTTTCCTCGGTGCTAAATTTACGCAACCCATCATAAAATCCGGGAATAGTGACCTCACCTGACCTCACGTCTTTCATCTTGCTAAACAAATCTGCTAAAACATTTGCCGGATTATAAACACTATTTCCATAAACTCCGGAATGGAGGTCGGTAGCACCAATTGATAATACAACTTCAAAATACACTAAACCACGAAGTCCATACAATATTTGCGGTTTGTGTTTAGCAAGCATGCCAACATCGGTCACAAAATACACATCAGCCTTTAACAATATCTTGCTGTATTTTTTTATTAGCTTTTCAAACTGTTCGCTTCCGGTTTCTTCCTCTCCCTCAAAAAGAAAAATAATATTACTTTTTAACTTTCCCGTTGAAATTAATTCTTCAATGGCAGCTATATTTTGGATCACATGGCCCTTATTATCGGCAACTCCGCGAGCATAGAGCTTTCCTTCTTTGATCCTAAGTTTGAAAGGCTGACCGCTCCATTCGGACACAGGTTCTTCAGATTGAACATCATAATGTCCATATATACCAATAGTTTTTTTGGCCCCGTGTATTTTTTTAATACCGATGATGAGTGGCGGCTTGGTTTTATCTTCAGAGACAATGACTTCACATCCTATCTTTTCTAATTTTGACTTCAAGAATGAAACTGCGTTAAGCATTTCCGAGAAACGCTTTGAGTCGGCAGAAACCGATTGTATTGCGATAAAATCTGAAAGTGTCTTTAATATCTGCTTATTATTCATATGGCAATTTTAACAGACTCCCTCCAGTAGAAAAGTACAAGTTATAATATAGATATGAAGGTCATCCCTACTCTACTAACCACCAATAAAGATGAGTGCGCTACTCAGCTCACTCTTTTTCAAAAATATTTCGATCGCATACAGCTTGATATTGCAGATGGAAAACTTGTTTCCAATGTCACGACCCAGATTGAAGAAATTGAATCCTTAATTTCAGAAAAAAAAGTCGAAATTAAGAAAAATGTAAGATTTGATTTTCATCTTATGGTACGTGATTATGCTCCAGAATTAAAAAAGATTATAAAACTTAACCAACTAGGAGTCTCCATTGGTACAGTTCTTACCAATGCTTTACAACATCCTGATATTGAAGGTTTGACCGGTCAATTTGGATTTTCTATAGGTCTTGATGTCTTCCCTCAAGTTCAAATTGAAGATTTAGTGCTCGAATACAATGTTTCTAAGATACCCACTTTTCAGATCATGACCGTGAATCCTGGGTTTCAGGGATCACCTTTTCTGCCAAACATGCTCATGAAAATAGATCAGCTTAGAAAAAATGACTATAGAGGAGAAATAATGATAGATGGAGGAGTGAATGCAAATACAATTCCGATCATTTCTAGTGCAGTTAGCAAGCCTGATTTCCTTTGTATAGGTAGCTATCTGACTAAAGCCGGAGCAGATTTGGAAAAAAGGATTGAAGATCTAAAAAACTTAGAATGACTTTAGTAGCAACGACTATACTCTTCTTTTAATTTAAAGAAACTTTTCTCTTTGATCGAATCACGTATTTGTCTCATCAAATCAGTAAAAAACCAGATATTGTGAGCCGAAGCATAGAAGACCGATTTAGGATTTTTCTGTATAAATAACTCCCATAAACGCTTGTAAGTAATTTTTTCTTTACAGGCAAAACACCCGCATGCTGAATCTATAACTTCATCGACCGTTCTTAGCTTACGAAGATACAGTCTTCCTTTTTTTGTGTAAAGCATTTTATGCCTTGCTTCGCGTGTAGGAATAACACAATCAAATAAATCCATTCCTTGTTCAACACTATCAAAAATATGACGAATGCTGCCTATTCCCAGTAAATGTCGTGGTTTTTCTTCGGGCAAATGCGGCATGATCCAACTTAAAATTATCGGTAAATCTTCTCGAACCCGTCCCATACTCCCACCAATTCCAAATCCGGGAACATCTTTGGAGCCGATCACTTTTGCCGCTTCAATCCGTAAATCTTCATAAGGACCGCCTTGAACTATGCCAAACAAAGCCTGTTTATTTTCAAATCC
>CAYNLS010000033.1:0-10494 GCA_964398125.1 uncultured Gammaproteobacteria bacterium | reverse complement strand
TTTTTAATCCTTTTTTGGTCACCATGATTATCGCTCCTCGAGGTCCTCGCAATGTTTTATGAGTTGTAGTTGTCACTATATGTACGTAAGGCACGGGTGAAGGATGAGCGCCACCTGCGATCAGTCCGGCAACATGAGCAATGTCTGCCGCAAGATAAGCGCCGACTTCGTCGGCAATTTCCGCAAATTTTTTATAATCAAATTTCAAAGGATATGCTGTGGCACCAACCCAGATGAGTTTTGGTTTGTGTTTTTTTGCAAGTCGTCTTATTTCTGCATAATCAAACAAATTGCCGCTTTTTACCTCAGGCATCACCCCATACTGGAAGCTTTTATAAAAAATTCCTGTTGCAGAAACCATATGTCCATGTGTGAGATGTCCACCAGCAACCAATGCTTGTCCCATGATGGTGTCACCCGGTTTACAAGTTGCTAAATAAACAGCCAGATTTGCGGGAGATCCTGAATATGGTTGCACATTTGCATGAACTACTTTGAAAAGTTTTTTTACCCGTTCTTGAGCAAGTATTTCCACGTCATCTACAAATTCATTGCCGCCATAGTATCTTTTATGAGGATAACCTTCGGAGTATTTATTTACTAATGCAGAGGAGAGAGGAGTGCGTACGTGTTTTGATGCGTAATTTTCGGAAGGAATGAGTTCGATGCCTGTCTTTTGGCGTTTTTCTTCCTGTTTTATAAGTGAATAGATCTGTCTGTCTTGCTTTATTTTCATGTATTTATTATGAAAATTGATAATGCAGAATGTTAAAGTTATTTTAAGCAGGTTACACCATGTTAGTTTTAAAAATTCTTAAATTTTGATTACTTCGCTCAAAGATTGTCTGAAAAAAGATAACATGTACAATTTAAAAATGCAATGATAAAATTCTCCCATAATATGAAAATTTCATCATTCAAGGATGCTGAAGATTATCTCGAAAGCTTTATCCCAAAAACCAGCAAGTGGGGAGAACCCAATTTTGCGCATGCCCGAACAAAACATTTTATGTCGCTCATGGGCGATCCTCAAAATAAATTGAAAGTGATCCATATTGCTGGTACTTCTGGAAAAGGTTCAACTGCCTATGTCACTGCATCTTTGTTAAAAGGCCATGGTTTGCGAGTCGGGATGGGCACGTCGCCACATGTTCATCATATTCTTGAGCGGATTCAGATTAATATGATGCCGATATCACAAGAAATGTTTAGCAAGTATTTAAACGAAATAACTCCTTTTATTGAGGAAATGAAAAAGACAAAATATGACCAAGTCACTTATTTTGAAATTGTTATCGGACTTTCTTATTACATTTTTTAAAAACAAAAAACAGATGTTATTGTCATGGAAACCGGACTTGGTGGAAAATATGACGCTTCAAACACTATTAATTCCGAAAATAAAATCGCTGTGATTACGCAGATCGGATTTGATCACATGGAGTTTCTGGGAAGCACTTTGTCATCAATTGCCAGTGAAAAAGCCAAGATCATTCAACAAAAAAACACGGTGATTGCTCTTGAACAAAAACCAGAAGTTATGTTTCAGATCCAAGACGAAGTCGAACTCAAAAATGCAAAACTCATACTTTTAAATCCAAAAGAAAATATTAAAAATATACGATTGACAAACAAAACCACAACATTCGATTTCGATTTCGAAAACTTTCATGAAAAGGATTTAGAAATCTCTTTGATTGGAGATTATCAGGCTGACAATGTCAGTCTGGCAATTCTTGCTTTCAAAACATTCATGCAAAATGCTAAAAAATCCGTCGATATCGCAAAAGTTCGCGAAATTTTAAAACACATTTTTGTCCCAGGCAGAATGGAAATACGTCATTACAAGGATCGCGAAATCATCATAGATGGAGCACACAATGGTCAAAAAATGGAAGCTTTTGTAAAAAGTCTGATGAAAGTTTTTCCAAATGAAAAATTTACGTTTCTAATTTCTTTCAAAAAAGGAAAAGATTATCAATCAATTTTGGAGCATATTGTCGGTTGTGCAGAAAAAATCATCATCACTTCTTTTGAAAATACCAATCAGGGCATGGGTCAACTTTATTCCGAAACTCCTGCAGAACTGGCTAAGTTTCTTGATAAATTGGGATTTAAAAAATACCAAATCATCCCGGATTTGCAAAAAGCTTTTGCCGTGGCGACATCTGAAAATAACAGATTAGTCATTACAGGTTCACTATATTTGGTCGGTGAGATTTACGATCTTCTTGAAAAATGATAGCGTTTCAGCATGACGAAAAATTATAGTATAATCTTTGCACATTATGGAAATATAAGAGTAACAACTTCAACCAACCTTCGTTTAATTATTAATTACTCTTATTTAACATGTTTAAAATTGAAAGAATGGACTTCCTGATCTCGCTATATATTTTCGGAATTATTGTCGCGGAGCTTATGGGCGCCAAAACTTTTCCACTTCTTGATCTTGGGTTTTATAAATTAAATGCCAGTGTCGCGATATTTCTGATTCCTCTTTTATTTACTATTAATGATGTCATTGTCGAAGTTCACGGGGTAAAAAGGGCAAGAAGTGTTGTGCGTTCGGGACTGCTCATGATCGGGCTTCTTTTTGGATTTATCATGCTTGCGATCAGTTTACCTCCGTCAAAAAGATTTTTGGAAACAGAAGGAGCTTATGATACGGTTTTCGGAAAATCGGCACGGATCTCACTTGCCAGTTTGACGGCCTTTGCACTGGCTGATTTTTTGGATATTTATATTTTCAGTAAAATCCGTGAGAAATTAGGTAAAAGCAAATTATGGCTGCGAAATAATGCCTCAAATTTCATCGCCCAGCTTATTGACACCGTCGTTTTTATGACTCTTGCTTTTTATGCATTTGACCGGGGATTTGCCGATAATTGGGGTTTCTTATTGAGTCTCATCATTCCTTATTGGTTACTCAAATGTAGTATGTCGGTCATCGAAACTCCGCTCGTTTATTTGGGAGTGAAATGGCTGAAAAGTGAGAAAAAGAATTAAATTATTTCATGTTTTCGCAATATAATTACTGCCTGCCTCACAGATCATGAGGAAGGCGCAGTATTTACAGTGCAGTCCGACACGGGGGGCAAATTTTCCTGCTCTCATGTTGGCGACAGATGCATTTATACGCGTTTTGACATCGTCAAGATCCTTTTCAGTCCTTTTTAGCGTCACTTTTTCCATTGTTTGTAAGTAGTAAAATGTCAGCTCTACATGCGAAAGTGGTTTATCGTAAAGTCCTTTATTGGTTGCCGCAAGTGCGTAAATCGAGAGTTGCAGACTTTTTTGTAATATGCGATCTTCAGGTCGTCTTCCGGTTTTATAATCGATGATTTCGATTATTCCGCCTGTTTTTTCATCAACCCGATCGATTTTCCCGGTGAGATAAGTTTTATCATCAACTTTGATTTTAAAAAGTTTTTCAAGATTTTTTATGACCACATCACTTTCGTGAATCGTTTCTAGATATTTTGTGAGCATTTCTTTTGCCTGCATTTTTGCATGATTTTCTGCGCTTTTGCTTTCATATCCACCCGGATCCCAATGAGTCTCAAGTAGTTCAAGTATCTCTTTTTTACCCCAAGATCTGTCATTTATAAATCCTTCATAAAATTTCTGGAGCACCATATGTATTGAGCTACCAAATGATGCGGCTTTAGCCGGAGGGGTCGGGATTTTGAGTACATATTGAAATTTGTATTGCAAAGGACAGACTTCATATATCTCAAGCTGGCTGTAGGAAAATTGAGAAAGTTTAAGAAGCGGTTTTGACTCTGTAGCTTCGATTTTTTTAAAATCGAAGATTGAAAGCTGATTTTGGGAAGTTGACCGAAGTGAATCTTGTTTTTCAATTATTTTTTTTCCGACAGTTTCGGTCACAAAAGGCGAAATTTTTCTTTGTCTTCGGCCGTCGCCATAATATTTAGATGCCGAAAGATACGTACGGTCCATAGCCCGGGTCACACCGACATAAAAAAGCCGTCTTTCCTCCTCAAGATGATAATCGCCCTGCGGCAATTCTTCTTTTATAAGTTCTTCAGGAATCGGGATTTGTTCACGGCGCATATAAGTGGGAAATCGACCACTCACAAGATTGGGGAGAAATACAACCGGAAACTCCAAACCTTTTGCAGAATGCACCGTAAGTATATTTACAGCATTAGTGAGAGCTACATCTGTATCTACAGAAAGCGGTGATTCGCCAAGATCCTGACTCATTTTTATATACTCGACTGCTTTAAAAACATCAAATTGATTGTCCGTATCGTGAAGATGTTTCAAAAGATTCAAAAATTTCGTGATATTAAGAATACGTTTTTCATCGGTCTCCGTTCCAACATCTAGTGCTTTTTTCAAAAGTCCGGAATCTTCAAGGAAATAGTAAAGCAGCTCTGGCGCGGTATCTTTTTTGAGGCGAATGAGGTGTCTTTTTATCATGAGTATAAATTCATGGAGTTTTTCACGGCTGTTTTCACTCAAAAGCGGCAGATATTTTTTATAAACCATGTTTCCGTTGGCATAAAGCTCCTGATAAAAAAATGAAAGATAAATCTGTATTGCCTGAAAAAGGGTGAGCGCGGTTTTTTTACTAAAGCTTATTAGTAATATTATATCCTGCGGATCTATGTCAAAAATATCCAAGCTTAAAAGCCGGTAAAGAGCCACACTGTCATCAAGATTAGTTATGACCTTGAGATATGCTATGAGGTCGCGCACTTCCGATTGTTTGAATAGAGTTCCCGGACCCAAAAATTGATAGGGTACACCTTGCCTTAAAAGGGTATTTACAAAAAGTTCACTATGACTATTAGCCCGCACAAGAATGGCAAAATCACGAAACTTGTATTTTTTGGTTTTTATAAGTTCCTGGATTTTTTTTGCGACCCATTGCGCTTCGGCATCACCGTTTTCAAATAAAGTAAGTTCGACGGCATCTTTTATATTTTTTTTATGACTTTTGAGCTCCTTTGAAATGCCAAGTCTTGCCTCAAGAGTGTCCGGGTCATTATTTTTTATAAGTTTATAAGCATGATCAAGAACTATTTGATTGGAACGGTAATTATCTACAAGCGTCACTTGTTTGCTGCCCGGATAATCTGTCATAAAAGAAAGTATGTTTGACACCGAAGCTCCTCTGAATTTGTAAATTGCCTGTGAATCATCACCGACAACCGTGAGCCGAGGCTTCGATTTTTTTGGACAAAGCAGTTTGATGAGCTCATATTGAGCAATATTTGTGTCCTGAAATTCATCAACCATGATATATTTAAATTGCTTTTGATATTGTTTGAGTATGTGAGGTCTTTTTCTAAAAAGTTGCAGTAAGTAGAAAATTAAATCATCAAAATCCAGCACATCATGTTTGATTTTAAGTTCCTGAAATTTTGCATAAGCTTTTCCAAGTTCAATCATCTTTTCCTTCTCTTCAGCAGTTACCTTATTCTTTACTGTCCATTTAATATATTCGTCAGGTGAGATATCTTCATCATGAAGTCGTGAAAAATGCTGTAAAAGTCCTTCGATAAACTTTGTCGGATTGCTAAGAGGTCGAAAATATTTGAGATTAAACTCAAAAAGGTTATTTCTGAAAAAAAGGATCGTCTGAGCTTTTGTCATCAGAGAAAATGCCGGATTTAGACCGATATGATTTATCTCGCGCTTCAAAATATCATCAGCAAAAGAATGAAAAGTACTGATCCACATTTGAAAGAAACCATAGGGCAGAGCTTTATCTACACGTTCTTCCATCTCAAATGCTGCTTTTTCTGTGAAAGTGAGGCAGAGAATCTCCTCGGGACGGACTTTTTTTTGAGTTATTAAATACTTTATTTTCTCAACCAGAGTAGTAGTTTTACCGGTTCCGGCGCCGGCCACAATAAGAAGAGGTCCGCGATTGTACTTTATCGCGACATTTTGTGGAGTATTTAAAGAAAAAATTGACTCATTCATATGAGCTTAGACATTGTATCACGAGTGTTTTAATAATTTTTTTTAAAGATATCTACTTAACTTTAAATCTAAATTTCTGAGATAATATACCTCCATTGACATTTAGGAATAAACATGTTTACCATATTAATAATGGTTAAGCGTAAGTATCGAGTTCAAAAGATCCTTCTTAAAAAAAGTCAAATATTATCGCTTTTGTTAATAGCAATACTATTACTAGCAGTAGTTGTCCTGAATAATGTAAATCAGATCCAAAAAATATTCAAATCTCAGGCAGCCTCTTCTACCGAGCTCAAAGCATTCCCAGATGCCGAAGGATTTGGTACCGAGTCTATTGGAGGCAGAGGAGGGAAAGTATATATCGTCTCAAATAATGCTGATAATGGATCTGGAAGTTTACGGGAATGTGCCACGGCATCAGGTCCACGTATCTGTGTTTTCAGCATCGGTGGAACAATTGTTCTTGAGAGTTCAATTGAAGTTAAAAATCCTTATCTGACTATTGCCGGTCAGACAGCACGAGGTGGGGGAATTACTATTAAGTCAGCCAATGAAGAAAAAGAGGCTGCACTTAAAATTAAAACACACGATGTAATAGTTCGCTATATGCGTTTCCGTCCCGGTACAATAAGACAAGACCTCCATACAGTGGGAGTGAATGCAGGATCAACTGCAAAAGATGATGAGGCAGCCCATAACGTAGTATTTGATCATGTATCTATTAGCTGGGGCGGAGATGAGATGCTCATATTATATTCTCAGAGCCATGACATCACCGTGCAATGGAGTAGTATTTCAGAGTCACTACCTGCTCCAAAAGATGATTCGGTAGCCATAAAAGGCATAGTATTGGGATCTGATAACGGACCTGGAAACTATACATTTCACCATAATCTCATTGCTCACAATCACCAGCGTAATCCGAATGTCGACATAGCTGGAGTACTAGACTGGTCCAATAATGTTGTGTACAATTGGAATTATTCAGGAGCCAATCTTAAGTTATCTCCCAAGGTGAATTTTGTAAATAATTATGTAAAACCTGGTCCAAATACTGCTGGTAACTCGCCTTATATTAAGCTCACCTCGTTCAGTGGACAATATTACCTAAGTGGTAACTACGTAGATACAAGCATCAAGTCAGTGCCCTTTGCTCCGGGAGCGGGTGTATTTAGTCGTTTCAATGCACCTTCTGTCGCTTTAGATACTGCCCAGGATGCATATGAAAAGGTATTAAATGAAGCAGGTGCATCAAAAGGTCTTAATTGTGACGGAACTTGGTTTACGAGACAGGATGCAGTGGATGTACGTATAGCTCGAAGTGTGCGTGAAGGTACACGGGGACATAATCTTACCCAAACCTTTAACGATTTAGGATATATCAGTAATCCTTCTCAAGTAGGCGGATGGCCCTTCCTTGACCCCGGTTTTCCATGTGACGACTCCGATCATGATGGTATGCCTGACGTTTGGGAGAATGTTGTATTTGGCAATATAGACAGAGGTGACAGAGATAATTCCAGTAGTGATTTTGATTTAGACGGATATACTGATATTGAGGAGTATCTGAATGGCACAGATCCAAAAGTAAGTGATACTGGAAGTATAAATTTCGTTACTTCTACACCATATATAACAGGTATTCCGACTCTTACCAAAGTTCCCTCACCCACTTCAACAGCGGCAAAAGTAATAACTTCAACTCAAAATTATAAATATTTTTATCCTATAGCCGATACTTTTGTAAAAAAATCTGAACCTAGGAAAAATTTTGGAGACACTAAAAAATTGCAGGTAGATACTGATCCTTCAACGATGTCATACCTTAAATTTGATTTAACTGACTTAAAAAATTACTCAGTAAAAACCGCCCAACTTCGCTTAAAAGTAACAAATTCATCGACTGATACTCAAAGAATACATTTAGTAGAAAATGTATCATGGGAAGAGAATAAAATGACATATAACAACCGTCCCACTTCTGTATCTTCTAACTACGTGTCTATAAATGGTGGAAAGTCGGGCGAGTGGACGACTATTGATGTAACGAATTTAGTAAAAGAAAAACAAGGAAGAAAAATGACTCTTATGATCGATATGGACGATAAAGATGGCTTTGATTTTTATTCACGTGAGTACTCTTCTGAGAAGCCTACTTTAATAGTAACTTATTAATAAAGTAATTATCTCTAGGAATTTCAATCACATAAACCATATACCTCTTGACTTTTCAACCATCTCATTCTATTATTTCAGCATACTCCATAGAGTTATTTAGAGTATTTTTATTGTGTTTAGAATTACCATTTATTATTTTTAAATTAATTAAATATGGCAGAAGGCAAATTTGAGAGAAACAAACCCCATTTGAATATTGGTACCATTGGTCATGTCGATCATGGAAAAACCACAACAACATCAGCTATTCATTATGTTCTTTCCAAAAAAGGAAAAGCAAAATTTTTGAAATATGAAGAAATTGATAAAGCTCCTGAAGAAAAAGCACGCGGAGTCACTATCAACATTCATCACTCAGAATACGAAACAGATAAAAGACATTATGCACATATTGATGCTCCAGGACATGCTGATTACATAAAAAACATGATCACAGGTGCAGCTCAAATGGATGGCGCCATTCTTGTTGTTTCAGCTCCGGACGGTCCAATGCCACAAACTCGAGAACACATTCTTCTTGCCCGCCAGGTCAATGTACCAGCAATCGTCGTCTACCTTAATAAAGTCGACATGGTGCAAGATAAAGAGATTGTTGATCTTGTCGAAATGGAAGTCCGTGACTTACTCAAAAAATACAAATATCCGGGTGATGAAGTGCCGGTGATTCGTGGTTCATCTCTAAAAGCTCTTGCAGATGATCCAGAATCTATAAAGGCAATTGAAGATCTTATTAAAGCAGTCGATGACTATGTGCCGGATCCAAAACGTGATATAGATAAACCATTCTTGATGCCGGTTGAAGACGTATTCACAATCGCCGGTCGTGGAACAGTAGTCACTGGTCGTGTAGAACGCGGAGTACTTAAGGTCAATGACGAAATTGCAATTGTCGGTGTCAAAGAAACCAAGAAAACAGTAGTCACAGGTATTGAAATGTTCCGAAAAACTCTTGATGAAGCACGCGCTGGAGACAATACCGGACTTCTTCTTCGAGGAGTTGAAAAAGACGATGTCGAACGAGGACAGGTCATTGCAAAACCGGGAAGTGTCACACCACACACCGAATTTGAAGCAGAAATTTATGTTTTGAAAAAAGAAGAAGGTGGACGTCACACTCCATTTTTCAAAGGTTATCGACCACAGTTTTACATCAGAACAACCGATGTGACTGGTGAAATCGAACTTCCATCCGGAGTCGAAATGGTCATGCCGGGCGATAATATCAAAATTAACGCCAAACTCATATATCCGATCGCACTTGAAGAAGGACTTAAGTTTGCTATCCGTGAGGGTGGACACACGGTCGGAGCCGGAGTCGTAACCAAAGTAACGAAGTAATTTTCGTAAAAATTTAGAAAAAATTTGTCAAAAAAAGAGACGTCCATATGTAGGACGTCTCTTAAAATTTTTAGCACTTTTACACTATGCCCAAAGGAAAAATTCGCATCAGATTAAAGTCATACGATCATCGTCTTATAGACGAGACTTGTCAAAAACTTGTTGATACGGCTATAAAGACAGGTGCTTCAGTCATTGGTCCAGTTCCGCTTCCAACAAAAAAAGAAGTTTATGTCGTAAATACCTCTCCGTTCACAGATAAAGATGCCCGCGAACATTTTGGACTGAAAATTCACAAAAGGCTTCTTGAGATCATCAATCCTACCAATCAGACAATTGATTCTTTAATGCATCTTGAATTACCGGCGGGTGTTGAGGTTGAAGTCAAAATGTAAGCCAAAATTCAAGTACAACTTCAACTTGAAGAGAGTTAATAAGTATTATATAATTCATTCTTGATGTACATGTCAATTTTTTGTAAGAAATTGTACTAATACAAGTGAACCAGATGGATCGCGAATAAAGCCCCATTCTGGGGCTCTTTTTTTAATCTTTTATAAATATAAAATCATGGCAGCAATTCTTGGAGAAAAAAATAGTCAGACTCAAGTTTTTAACGAAAAAGGAGATAGAGTACCTGTGACCACAATTCACACGAGTCCATGTTTTCTTGTCAATATCAAATGGCTAGAGACATCAGGTTATTGTGCAATTCAACTTGGATTTGGTCAAACTAAAAAAATTGCCAAATCAAGATCAGGGCAATACATAAAAGCGGGAATTAAAACCCCGCTTCGTTTTTTAAAAGAGCTACGTTTTGATTCTGCTAGTAAAAAAATTCAAAAAATTGAAGAAGAAAAGAAAGTCGGAATACAGATTGGTGAAGCAAAATTTTTTATTGGTGACGAATTTAAGCCTTCTCTACTTTTTAAAATCGGTGATATTGTAGATATATCGGCAGATTCAAAAGGAAAAGGTTTTCAAGGTGGGGTGAAAAGACACAAATTTTCCGGAGGT
>CAYNLS010000032.1:0-10889 GCA_964398125.1 uncultured Gammaproteobacteria bacterium | reverse complement strand
TCTGCACAAGCGCCAGCACGGCAAATGAGATTGCAAAAGAGCTAAAAAAATCTGCGGTTAAAAAAGTATATCTTTTTACTTTTGCCCGTGGCTATAAGTAGTAAGATTGAAATCGATATTACATCTGATATAATTATAGGACTTATGGAATTTAATAGACTTGTCTCTCTAGTCTTAGGATTTATTGTACTCATTTTGGTTTTTGTCTGGATCGGTAGTAGATTCCGTTCAGCAACTCGTGAAAAAACAGTAGCGGTAAAAGTCAGTATTACACCAACACCAACTCCAAAAAACACACAAAATAAAGGCTGGAATCCTTTCGGATTTCTTTTTGGCGATACAACCAAAACCCCAACGCCGACAGCTACAGCAAAAATTTCTCCTAAAACCACAACAACAAAAATTACAAATGTTTTGGGCCAAAACGAGCAAAATAACACAATATCATCACCTTCACAAAATACACAAGTTGAATATCGTAATAATAAAACAGGACCACCATTACACGGAGTAACCCAAATTCCATCCACCGGCGCTGCGACAATAGACCTACCTCTTGCTTTGTCCGCATTGTCACTTGGTATATATCTTCGACGAAGAGTATAAACACAAAAACTTCAATTTGCGTTTTTTTTAAATACCTGGCATAATGAATCCTGTTATACAGTTGTATAATTTTTATATGACAGGAAAAGACGCCATAAATCAAAAAAACAAAGCAGTTAATTTAGCTATAGATCAGATAAGAAAACAGTATGGTAAGGGTGCGATCATGAAGCTTGGTGAAAATCCCATATCTTCAGTTGAAAAAATTCCAAGCGGCATCATCCCACTTGATATCGCACTTGGAATCGGAGGAATTCCAAAAGACAGAATAATTGAAATATACGGTCCTGAGGCGTCGGGAAAAACTACAATTGCACTATCTTTGATAGCGCAAGTTCAAAAAGCCGGCGATACTGCGGCTTTCATTGATGCAGAGCACGCGATGGATCCGACATGGGCGCAAAAACTTGGTGTGAATCTTGATCAGCTATTAATATCTCAACCAGACACCGGTGAACAAGCCCTGGAAATAACAGAGACTTTAGTGCGCTCAGGGGGAGTTGAACTAATTGTGATAGATTCTGTCGCGGCACTTGTGCCTCGCGCGGAGATTGAAGGGGATATGGGTGATTCTCAGATGGGACTTCAGGCAAGACTTATGTCACAAGCTCTTCGAAAACTCACTGCTGTTGTCTCCAAATCTCGCACCACTATATTATTTACAAACCAGCTTAGACTCAAAATCGGAATAATGTTTGGCAATCCTGAAACTACATCGGGCGGATTGGCCTTAAAATTTTACGCCTCCGTCCGTATGGACGTGCGGAAAATTCAAACTCTTAAAAGAGGAGATGAAGTGATCGGTGCTCGAGTCCGCGTGAAGGTAGTCAAAAATAAAGTTGCGCCTCCTTTTAAGATTGCTGAATTTACCATAAATAGCGAAGGAGTAGATAATCTTGGCGCCTTGATTGACGCTGCAGTAAACCAGGAAATTCTTGAAAAAAGCGGAGCTTTTATAAAGTATAAAAATACAGTCATAGGTCAAGGCATAGAGCAAGCCAAAGAAGCGATTGCGGAAGACAAAAAACTATATGAAGAGATTCGTAAACAGGTTTACGAAAAACTTTTAGTCAAGAAAAAAGCGGCTGAACAAAAGTCTTAAATCGGTATGGCTACTCCAGAAGAATATAATAAGCTCTACCAACGGGCACTCCGTTATCTCAGTATGAGACAGCATACAGAATATGAGATGCGCTCGTATCTTAGTCGAGTCATACGTAAAGAAAAAATCACTGAAGATGTCGTAGAAAAGATAATTTCGCAATTAAAGGAGGATAAATATATAAACGATTCTCAATTTGTTCGTGATTATATCGATCTTCGAAGCGCTCATAAACAAAAAGGAAAGCGCGGTCTTACGTTTGAGTTACAAAAAAAAGGTATAAAATCGGAAGAAATTGACGCTTATTTTTCAAATAACACTCTTGATGAGCGTGCTCTTGCCCGTGAAGCATTAAATAAGGTTTGGGATCGTTACCACAGTCTAAATAAACTAAAACGTTTTCAAAAAGCTACCCAATTTTTACTAAGAAGGGGCTTTTCATATGACATCATAAGAAAAACAATTGAAGAATTGGAGGATAGCAAGTAAAATAATAGAGTTAAAATTTGTAAAGATTAGTTGAATTTGATGAACGCGATTTATATTACCGATTATGATTCAATATTTTATCCTATGGAACACATGTTCTTTGAATAATATAAATCAACTTCTTCATTAACACGGTCTTTCATAAATAATTGTATTTCTTATGTTTCAAACAATTTTGAATAGTCTTTTTAGAAAGCAGAAAGAAGAGGAGCTAAAAAAAGCACAAACAAAGGCAAAGGAGATAATTTTAAAAGCCAACGAAGAATCTCTTAAAATCAAAGAAGAGGCTCAAGTCCAAGCACGTCGCGCCGTGAATGAAAGTATTGACATTGAAAAGCGACTCGTTAATAAAGAACAACAACTTGAACATAAAGAACGCGATATTCACAACAAAGAACGAACTGTAGAAGAAAGATTAAAACAAGCAGATAAGACCCAACAAGAGTTTGAAGAGAGTAAAGAACGAATTTTAGCAAAGCTTGAGAAGGTAGCTCAGATGACCAAAGATGAGGCTAGAAAATTGTTGCTGCAGGCATGGGAGGATCGCATGAAGGGAGATATAGCCAAAAAACTTCGCGAATCTGAAGAAGAAATCAAAAAACAAGCTGTTGAGAAAGCTAAAGAAATCCTTGTTGATTCTATGAGATATGGCGCAACCGACTATACTGCGGAATATACTCTATCAGTCGTTCATTTACCAAATGATGACTATAAAGGTCGCATCATCGGCAAAGATGGACGCAATATCCGTGCATTTGAACTCGCAACGGGCGTTGATGTGGACCTTGAAGAAGAAGGAGTCATTAGATTGTCATCTTTCGATGCTGTACGTCGGGAAATTGCCCGCATTTCACTTGAAAGACTTATTAAAGACGGTAGAATTCAACCACAAAGAATAGAAGAAATTGTAAAAAAAGTGAAAAGCGAAATAGATCAGACAATTATGAAGGCGGGTGAAGATTTGGGCCATAGAGTTGGCGTATTTAATTTACCATCAGACGTGGTGCGATTGCTTGGGCATTTTAAATACCGATATTCTTACGGTCAAAATATGATTTTACATACCCTTGAAGAAACCAAGATCGGAGTTTCTCTTGCTCACGAGCTTAAGGCAGATGTGAATACGGTTAAATTAGGTTGTCTTTTACATGATATTGGTAAGGTAGTTTCCGACAAAGAAGGCTCGCATGTAGATTTGGGAGTTGAGCTTTTGAAAAAGCACAATTTCCCCAAAAAAGTAATAGATTGTGTTGCGGCTCATCACGAAGACATACCTTTTCCATCAGTCGAGTCGGTTCTAGTTTACATTGCAGATGCTGTATCTGGGGGGAGACCCGGAGCCCGTCACGAAGATTTTGAAGAGTATCTAAAACGTATTAAAACTATCGAAGATACTGCAAGAACGCAAAAAGGCGTGCGAGATGTTTACGCGCTTCAGGCAGGGCGTGAACTTCGGGTAATAGTCATGCCGAATGAGGTATCCGATGATGAGGCTCGTATTTTGGCCACAAAACTCAAAGACGAGCTTGAGAAGAAATTTGACGTTTTTCCGGGGCAAATAAAGATCAGTGTCATACGGGAGTTTAGGACAGAATCAATCGCAAAATACAATTGATATAGATTGTAACAATAAGATATTTTAAATAAGGATTGACAAGACGCGATACACGAACTAAGCTTTATGTCAGATAATAATTATATCCTTGTCTCATGCTCTAAACATGAGACTATAAAAGAAGGGAGGTGACATAAAAATGACAAAAGCTGATCTTATAGCTCAAGTTGCAAAAAAAGCTGGCCTTACTTCAAAAGCAGCAAAGGACGCCGTTAACTCTGTTTTCGGAACTGTTGCTGATGCAATGCAAAGAGGAGAAAAGGTAGTTGTGACTGGCTTTGGTACCTTTTTGGTACGAAGTCGAGCCGCACGAAAAGGACGCAATCCTCAGACTGGTGCAGAAATCCAGATTCCTGCAACAAAAACACCAGGCTTTACTGCTGGTAAAAGTCTTAAAAGACGAGTTAAGTAATCAAATACAACCCCGCATCTCGTCCTATAAGTCATATATGACTTATAGGACTTATATCTAGCGGGGTTGTCTTTTTGCTAAGAAATGGTAAAATGACACATCATGAAAGCAATTATTTCAATATTAACAATAACTATTATTCTGATTTCATCTGTACTTGTTTTGCACGTACAGGCACAATCAGGTACGATTAGACTTCTTACCCAGACTAGTGATACTTTGCGTTTAGATAAACCCGAGGTTATTTATCCGTTGCCTTATCCGGGCCTTCTTAGTGATCATCCTTTATACTCTTTAAAAGAATGGCGTGATCGAATACTCATTTTTACGACCCGTGACAATGTAAAAAAAGCGCAATTATATTTGCATCTATCAGATAAGCGTATGGCAACAGCTCTCCAGCTTGCCGAAAAAGGAAAAGAGCAGCTTGCCAAACGCGAACTTACCAATGCTGAAACATTTTTTTTAAAAATCCCCCCGCTTCTTATAGAAGCAAAAGAACAAGGTAGTGGTTTGTCTGAAGATTTTGTCACAAAACTCAGACAAAGTAACGCCAAGCACAAACAAGTCATTACAGACGTGATGAAAGATTTAAATCAAGCAGAGATTAAGACATTTCAGACAATTCTTGAGATGAATGCGCAGGCGACAAAGCAAATAGAAGCACTATAGCTTTTCTCAATCGGCAGGAGGCTGATTGATTTTTATAAAGAATATGGTATAGTAAGAAAACGTAAGGAAAGTAAAAAGGAGGATCAATCAGTTAATGGCAAAAAAGTCCCAAAATACAAAGCAAACCCAATCTGCAAATCCAATGGAAGCTCTTCTTCAAAAGAGTAAAATGTCCAATATACATCAAGGAGCTGAAATGGATGCCAAGATTTTAAATCTTTCTCGAAGGAACGTCTTATTTGATGTTGGCGCAAAAGCACTCGCCGTACTTGGTGAAAAAGAACTCAAAGAAATCTCGACATATTTACCATACCTTAAAGAAGGCGATAAGGTACATGTTCGTATTATCGCAGACGAATCTCGAGAAGGATATCCGGTAGTTTCGATGCGAAGATTTTTCGAAAAAGGGAAATGGAATATACTTGAAGACAAAAAACAAAAAGAAGATGATATTGACGTTGTTTGCGGTGAATATGGAAAAGGTGGAGTATTTATCGATTTTATGGGCATAAGAGGAGTCATTCCGAAAATTCAGCTTACACAAGATTTTTTGACCGATCCGGGTAAATTACAAGGCCAAAAAATTAAAGTCAAAGTGCTTGAAGTTGACGAAACTAAAAACAGATTGGTGGTTTCACAAAAAGCAGCCGCTCTCAACATTTCTCAAAAAGAATTAAGACAACGTTTTGACAAAATAAAAGTAAATAAAGCATACGATGCTAAAGTTCTTGGCATCTCGGAGTTTGGCATATTTTGTGAAATAGAAGGAGTTGAGGGTCTGGTTCATATTTCTGAAATATCTTGGGAAAAAGTGACAAACGCAGGAGTATATGTAAAACCCGGCGAAACTATAAAAGTACTTGTTGTTGAAAAAAATGAGAATGATTTGAAACTCAACTTGTCAATAAAACGTTTGTTAAATGATCCATGGCATGATATCGAAAAGAAATATCCAAAAGATAAAGAACACGAGGGTGAAGTTGTCCGACGTGAACGATATGGGTATTTTGTACGACTTGAGCCTGGCGTTGAAGGACTCATTCATGTAAGCAAACTCACCGGCGAAGAAAATTTTGAGATAGGCAAAAAAGTTAAGGTTTTTATAGAACGGGTAAGCGACAAAGACAGACGAATGAGTTTGATTCTTCCACAAACTGAAAAACCGATCTTCTACCGCTAAATTTTAAACAACAAGTTTAGCGATCCATTCTTTCATAATCTTTTTACATTCTTCATCCTTCATATAATAACTATCAAGTTTAAGAGGTTCAGATAATATTTTTCCTCCTCGCTCCTCAAAGAATTTTTTTAAAACATCAACACCACCGCAAAAGTGCGCATAGGTCTCATCCCCAAGTCCCATAATAGTAATTTTTTTATCTGCGAATGAAGATTTGTTAAATTTTTCCATGAAAGTTATGAAGTTTATATGTGGTTGTCCTTCACGATCACGTTCAAGCCAGCTTGGAGTCGCAAATAAAAATAAGTCATAGTCTGCAAAACTATCCTGTGTCGCATCAATTGCATGAATAATATCCACTTTATGTTGTGATTTTGTCATTTCTGACGCAATATATTCAACTGCCGCCTTTGTGCCACCGGAATATGTTTCAAAGATTATGAGTATTTTCATGAGTTTATTTTTTGATTTAAATTTTTATTGTCAAGTTTAACTTCGATCGGTCTTAATAGTTGTACTCCAAGTGAAGAAAGTTTAAATCCAAGACTTAGTAAAAATTGCATTATAAAAAAGTGAACTGTCAAATTTAAAGTATGATTCAAAACTTCAGGATCAATAAGTTGCAGACTTGGCATATTGACGGAACCGGAATTTCCAGCACCGGGCTGCAACTGTTGCATAAGTGTTGAGATATCGATGCCGGTTTGTGCTTGACCGACTTCAGTTTCTGATGAAAATGCAGAGATTGGCTCAAGTTTGCCTGTAAACACTAAAATAATCTGTATTGTCGAAAAGATCATTATGATGATACCACTTGCAAGAAGTATATAACCAGTAGCTTTTTCAGACATAGTATAAAACTATTATGTAACTTGTTTATTCATATGGTACAGTAGTACATTGAGTCTTCGCAAGTCATAAGATTGATATAGAATATTTTATTATGGAACTCATTGTCGATCTACACATCCATTCGCATCATTCTCGCGCCACAAGTAAAAATAGTACAATTGAGGGACTTTATTATTGGGCTAAAATAAAAGGAATAAATATACTTGGGACAGGCGATTTTACACATCCTGCGTGGTTTGCTGAAATGCAAGAAAAGCTTGTGATGACTCCGGAAGGACTTTATAAACTTAAAGACAAAATAACGAAAGAAATTGATAAAACTCTTCCAAAATCAGTACGTAATAATTTTATACGATTTGTTCCAACCGTTGAGATAAGTAATATTTATTCTAAGGCTGGTGCGGTACGCAAATTACACAATGTGTTAGTTGCCCCAAATCTTGAGATTGCGGCAAAAATAAACTCACAACTAGATCGGATCGGAAATCTAAAAGCTGATGGTCGACCGATTCTTGGGATGGATAGTAAACATTTGCTACAAATCACTTTAGAGTCAGATCCAGATAGTCTTTTTTTTCCGGCTCACATCTGGACACCATGGTTTGCGATGTTTGGCTCAAAGTCGGGCTTCGATTCTATAAAAGAAGCTTTTGAAGATCTGGCGCCTGAAATAAAAGTGATTGAAACCGGACTCTCATCTGATCCATATATGAACTGGCGACTTGATGAGCTACAAAAAGTGACCGTGATCTCAAATTCCGACGCACACTCGCCACAAAAATTGGGACGTGAAGCAAATGTTTTATCGTGCGAGCCAACATATAAAAAAGTCATGCAAGCTATTAAAACAAACAGCGTCAATTTTATTGGTACGATCGAATTTTTTCCCCAGGAAGGTAAATATCATTTCGACGGGCATAGATTGTGTAAGGTCGCTTTTTCTCCGGAAGAAACAAAAAAGCACAATGGTATTTGTCCTGTTTGTCATAAACCATTGACCGTGGGCGTGGATTATCGAGTCGGTGAGATTGCCGACCATCCTGAAAGTTATAAGCCAGAAAAACACAAAAAAGTCGAGTATATCATTCCACTTGTTGAGATCATCGCCCAGATGCAGGGGAAAAATGTACAAACAAAACCAGTTTTGGCAGAATATGAAAAAATTTATAAAACGCTTGGAGACGAGTTTAGTATTTTACGAAAGCTGACAATTGATGAAATCAAAAATGGTGGATTTGTAGATCTTGCAAATGTCATCTTGAGAATGCGAAGTGGTGACGTGCATATTAAACCAGGATATGACGGTGTTTACGGAGTCATCAAGCTTTTTAAAAATGATATTGAGCGAAAAATTACCGGAGATCAGATGAGTTTGGGATTATAATGTCATTTGATGTCGGATATTCAAAAGCTTAATAACCAGCAGGAATTTGCTATCCAAAAAGATGGCGTTGTCGTGATCGTTGCCGGACCCGGCACCGGGAAAACCAAAACTCTTACGGCAAAAATTGCGTATCTTTTAGAAGAAAAAAAAGTAGATCCTAAGAAAATTTTGGCTCTGACTTTTACAAAAAAGGCTGCGTCTGAAATGAAAGTCAGACTTGCTCACATAAAAAAACTTCCGTTTATCGGCACATTTCATGCATTTGCAACGAGCATTCTTAGTCCAGATTCAAATCTTCGTATTATTGACGAAAAGGAAAGACAATCGATAATGAAGATGATCATTTCAAAGGATAAAAAGAAAATAACTCAAAAAGATATTAAAAATTTACTTCAAGATATTTCCAATGCAAAAAATGACATTTCGCAATTTAAAAACAATACGATTATTAATACTTATAATAAATTTCTAAAAGACAATAATTTATTGGATTTCGATGACTTATTATTATTACTTCTAAAAAATATTAAAGAGAATAAAAATATTAAATATGAATACGTGCTTATAGATGAATTTCAGGACACAAATAATTTACAGTATCAGATTGTCAAAAGCTTACTTTTAAAAAATAATCTGTTTGTGATTGGTGATCCACTGCAATCTATTTACGGTTTTCGTGGAGCCGATTCTTTGGTGTTTGACAAAATAGCACAGGATTTTCCAGATCACACAAGAGTTATTTTAAAAAATAATTACCGATCAACAAAAATCATTCTCGACTCATCTTCAAAATTGTTTAGCGATTCTCCAAAACTCATTGCAGTTAAAAAAGAAAAAGGGGATTTACAGCTTTTACACACTGAAGATGAATACTCAGAAGCAGACTGGATAGTGAACAAAATTTATGAACTTATAGGAGGCGCAGATCTTCTTCAAGCCTCTGGCTTAGGACAAAAAAACGAGAAAAAACACACCCTTTTTGCAGATATTTCAGTGATTTATCGCACTCATCAGATCGGAAGAATACTTGAGAAACGCTTTTTAGATTCCGGAATTCCTTATCAAATGATCGGAGGAGATTCGCCTTATGAGCAAGGTGAAATTGCTTTTGTGATTTCGATATTAAAATTTATTGTTAGAAAAAATCCCCAAGATTTAAAAGAAATTATTGATTCATCAGTGCTTAAAATCTCTCATGAAGCAAGATTTATTTTGCATGAGGCTATAAAAGACGAGAAAACTATTATGATTTCTGAAACGATCAATAATTTAAAAGGACTTGGAAAGTTGAATTCAAAAGACTTCAAAATATTAACTGCACTTAATAATGATATTGATGAATTATCTGAATATTCTAAAAATCAAAAATTAATAGATTTTATTCATAAAATCATTCAGACTTTTTCTTTAAAAGAATCGATCATCGACAAACCTGCTAAACAAAAAAATCTGCAACAATTTATAAATAATTTGACACAATTTTCAGACAATAAAAATGCATTCCAAAAAGCAGTAGATCATCTCACATATCTTCAGGAAAATGAATATTACGATCCAAGAGCAGAAAAAGTGACGCTTCTCACTATGCATGCTGCCAAAGGTTTGGAGTTTGATACTGTATTTATCTGTGGATTTGAAGAAGGCTTAATTCCGTTTATTAGAGTGAAAGATGCAATTGATCTTGAAGAAGAAAAACGTCTTTTATATGTGGCTATGACACGAGCAAAAAAAATTCTTTATTTAACTTACACCAACAATCGTTTTCATAAAAAAGCAAATATATCCGGTTTTTATCGACTGTTAAAAAATAAAGATATCGATGAAGTGGAGGACAATGCAATTGAGAGGCAAAAAAAACGGAAAGAAAAATGGCTCGATAAAAAAAGTCAGATTGCATTATTCGATTAATAAGCAAGCGACATCGAATCGCTATGTGAGAATCCGCCACCGCTCCCTTGAAAGCTTATTGGTACCGTTTTGCTAGTCTTATTCACAACGCCACCGAATGTTGCGCTTGCTGGAACATTCACAAAAAACACATTGCATGCACCGGCCATTTTTCCACTAATACTTCCACCTTCAGTACCATCATAACTTCCGGTAACCTTTCCATTGCAGTCTCCACTTATCGTGCCATTCACTGCTCCGCCTTCCAGTGGAATTTGAACAGTCATATTGATTGAATAATCTTTATATGAGTAAGGTCCGGTCGCAGTTACAACATCGTTATCTAAAGATTCGTCTTCAGACATAATATCCGAAATACAATCAAATAACGGCATATCGCCACAATTTTGACTATATGATCCAAAAAGGAAATTCCCTCCAAAAATAAAGACGAGTATTACTATAAATATGGTTAAAATCATCGGTCCACAACCGCTTGCTTTAGGAGATTTTGCGACAGTGTTTTCTGCCATAAGAACATTATATATTAATGCAAAAAAATTGCAGGGATAATACAAAAGTCATCTTAACTTCGGAATAATCCTGTTTTGACCTCTCCTGAAGGTTTGAATGTAGTAATCCTTCTTTTATTAAACAAAGATATTCATCTTTATCCCTAAATTTAAGTTC
>CAYNLS010000031.1:4944-11375 GCA_964398125.1 uncultured Gammaproteobacteria bacterium | reverse complement strand
TCTTTTGAGAGGTTAATCCGAGGGAGGCCTTTACTCAAAATCTATTCATAAATCATCTTGAATTACCGCATTATGTGTAAGAAATGGCTTATTGCAAAGCCTATATGGTGTGTTTTTGAGCATTAAGCTTTGATTATGTATGGTTAAATTTAGACTGTTATAACATTCTAAATTGATGATTTTGAGCTTAAAAATAATAGTTAGCATGCTTAAATATTAATCAAATTAGATTGTCATGATATTCTAAAGCGAGAGTTTTAAGCTCAAATTATCATATATACACAGTGTGTGATAGAGTTATCCACACTAATGGCGTAATGATATAAAAAGATATGTTTTAAATTAATTTTTAAACAAACGTTTATTTATCTTATAATATTTATAATTTAAATTACTATAGGATATATAATTCACGTTCGTTAATATATTAAAAATTGATACTTTACCCTCTCCTCTCTCCTCCATCTTTTAGGCTGCCATACAAAATTTAGAAGATGAATATTTTTAAAAATTTAAAATATTTACCAACGAAGTGTCAAAAAAGCAATTGAAAAAACAAAAATAGCTACAAATAGATACTCTCGAATGACGTTTTGAAACAACCTTCCGTCGAAGTAGTGATATAAAATGCCGGCTAAACTGTAATAGATCGTAGTTATGATGAGTGAGGAGACATTGGTTTTAAACGGTACAAAAGAAATGGTGATAACAATTTCAGAAAGCAACAAGGCAGTAGATAGAGCATATAAAAGCAACGTTCTATGAAATTTAGCATCAGGTTTGACACTCCAATAAAGCTGTATTGATAATAAACCACCAACAGTAAAAACAACCAGAATATTTATGAATACTGGAGTTTTGAAAGAGAATACAACCTGCATGAGTAAAAACATCACGAGTACGTGTAACAGATAGTTTATGGAGAAAGCGGCACGATAAAGCTGAAGACTCTTCTCCACTCCAATATTAAATATGTTTTCAGTAAGTAGAATCGCGTAATAAATCAGTGCATATAAAACTACAAACGGTAATCTGGTCAGCCAACGAACGGGCAATAAGAAATAAAAGAGGTATGCCGCCAGAGTAAACAAAATCGGCATAATAAAAAGCATATACCATTCGACCTCATCAATACCTTCAAATATAGCTATATAAGTCGTGATATATGCCATAATCGGCAGCACAAAAATCAATAGCCACCACCAATCGCCAAAAGAAAAAAAAGTAGTAAGCAAAAAAACAAGGGTCATAAACGCCGTTGCGACAACAATTCTTATTCTTTTTGGGATAAAATTTACAAACCTAAACCAGCGCTTATAAACTATTTCTGCGAAAGGTAATATGGTGCTCATTGATTTCCATAGTATAGAATATAACGCCTCAGATTTCAGGACTTGACATAGCGAATAATTTTCTTATACTCAAGTGAAATGACACCAACTGATATTCTCGAGCAAAAAGCAATCGATGCCGCGATAAACGGTTCCTGGCAACAAGCTATACTTCATAATAAGCAGATTCTCAAAAATGATTCCCGAAACATCGATGCTTGTCTTCGACTCGGATATGCGTATCTTCAGGTAAGTAAGCTTCAAGATGCACAAAAATATTATCGAAAGGCGCTTCGTTTACAGCCTAAAAACAACATTGCTACGGAACATCTAGAAAAAATCCAAATACTTGAAAAAAAGAAGAAAGCCAAGACCAAAAATAATAATAATAAATTTGCTCCGGATTTATTTCTTGAAATTCCAAGTAAAACTCGCACAATTCAGCTTGTAAATTTAGGAAAGAAAGAAGATTTGGCAGGCCTGAGCGTAGGTGTTGAAGTACGCCTTAAACCAAAAAAACGCCGTCTTGAAGTGCGTTCGATGGACAACGAGTATATCGGTACGCTTCCTGATGATATATCAAAGCGTCTCCTCTACTTCATGAAGGAATCAAGTCACTATAAAACTTATATCAAAGAAATTGATTTATCCCAAGTTGCGATATTTATAATTGAGGTTACAAAAGGAAAAAAAGTGAAAAACTATCCGTCGTTCCCGTCAAATCCGCACGTCATGCTTACGGATATCCACCAGCTTGAGGCCGAAGACAAAGAAGGTACGGATGACGATGATGAGGGAACCGACATCGAAGATGAACAATGGGGTGACTTTGAAGATGAGGAGGAAAAAGAAGATATCAAATCTTACGTTGACGTTGAAGAGGAGGAAGAAGAATAATGCGAAATTTTATCTTTAAAAAATACTATCGTACCTCTGATTTTACGAAGAGCAATAAAACGGGCAATTTCAGCAGGTGTCTGAAAATCTTTCATAGAAAATAAAGCCAATATCAATGAGAGGAAAAAAAGAATTATTAGAACGATGCCTATCATAGTAAATAATTAGAGAACTTCCCAATCTTTTTCAAGATTCCCAAGTACGAGAATTATATCATAAACATCGGTTTTACCTTTTACAAGGACGCAACTAAAGTATGTGGCAATATCTTTTGCGGTGTGTGAGTGTTCTTCTTGGGGCTTTAGATCTTCAATGATCTGACATTCATTTTTTTTACTCAAATTGATACTGAGATCATTGACTCTGATACCGTTTCCTTCAAGTAGACTCGCAATTTGTGCTGCGACTTGATAAGCATCTTCGTAAAGAATTTGAATACTTTTATGTTCCGCTCGATATTTTTTTTGAAAAAGTAGGCCGATACTCTCCTTTTTAAAGGATTCATCTTGAAAAACTACATCGTTTTTTGCCTTAATAATTTTTTCACGATAATCGATTAGGGTAAAATCACTTTGGTTTATGCGTAAAAATGTAAATAACAAAAATACTTTATCAAATATATTTGCGTTGCTGTAATAAGTTATAAATTTGTAGGGAGCCGGAGGAGTTACTTTATCAATATTTCTCCCGCCATAATAAACTACCTCAGAATCCTCGTAAAAATAGTAATCAACAAAAGCGGTAGTTGCCAGAGCGAATGTTTTTCTGTATATATCCGGATTTGAGTCAAGCTTTGCAAGTTTACCCAAGGATCCGACTCTATAGTTTCCGTAACCTCCCGGCACTTGCATTTTCAAATCAGCCGGAAAATACAGGACGTAATGCCTGTTTTCATTGGTATCTATCGAATACAAAGAACTCTGTTGACCATAAATCACTATATTTATCCTGTCTTTCTTTTGAATAAAAAGCGACTGACTAAAAATCTGCAGAACCTTATAAGAAAGATATGCTCCTAAAAAAACGCCAAGAAGAATGTAAAGATACCTTATTCTCATTTCTCTACTCTATCATAAAAGTATTTAGTATGATTTATTTCTTCAATTCCGATTCGCATTGTACACAGTAAATTGTTTCGGGGATGAGCTCAAGTCTTTTATCAGGTATCTTTTTATTACATCGCTTACAATATCCATATCTTCCTTTTTCTATCCTCTGCAGTGCAATAATGATATCCCGCAATCGCTCCTCAAGAGTATTTATTTCAGCTTCAATTCTTTGATGTGTTTCCTGCTCACGCACGTCATGATCTATTGCTGCATTGTTGTTTACATGTTCAGGATCGTTAAACGGATCATCTTCACGAAGCTCAATAATCTGCTTTTTTATTCTTAATTGTTCATCGGTCAATCTTTTTTTGATTTTTTCTAAAATACTTGGTTGCATATGTTAATGATAAACTATTGGGAAATATGTTTCCCTTTAGGTTTAAAAAATAATAAATATCTCGATAGATCAGACCTAAAATAATAGATTAAATACCCGGTCAGTGTCAAGAGTATCATACTACTGACCACAATATCAAAGCTGATCCCTGCAGCTTGTGTACGAAAAGATTTAAGCGAATCAAACGCCGTCGTGACAAGCGCCACAAACCACGCAAAGAAAACTAGGTTAAATCCGTTATAGAATTTTTCTTTGCGTATGCTCATAACAAGACGATAAGAAATGATCGTCCCTAAAAAATAAAGAATGCTTTCATACAAAGCTGTGAGATGTCTTGCTCCATCAAGCTGAGGATATCTAAGAGAGAGAAAAAAAGAAGTTTGCGTACCGATCTCACTACCTGAGAAAAAACCACCCAGTTTTACTATGGCAAATGCCAAAAGCAATGGCGCAACAATGTAATCTACAAATTTTGCGTAAGACAAATTTCTTAAGCTGGTAAAAATCAGAAGAAAAATAAAAAAGCCAACTATTGCAGATAAAGCGTGAATGCCAGGATAGCCATTTATAAGGATCATTTTAAGCAAGTTCATATTAAAAGTATCAAAGTTAAAAATGATATAGACAATACGACCTAAAAGTAAGGCTCCGAAAAGTGCGGTAAAAAGACCATCAAAAATCTCATCTTCCTTGAATGAAGTCAAAGCAATCTGCTTCCATAACATGAACGTACTCCAGAAAAAGGCAATAACTAAAAATGCGCCCTGCGTATAAATTTTGAAAACTCCAAGATCAAGAATTATTGGTAGCATAGTTTAAATGATTGTCTTTAGTATAATAAAATTTCTTTGATAATCAATCTTCTAGTATAATTTTATATGCCAACCAAAATAAAGCTACCTATAAAGATTGGATTTGATCTCGATGGCGTACTTCTTTACAATCCTGCACGTATATTTCGGCCTGTCACAATGACTTTAAAACATATCTTGCCGAAAAAAAAATCAGACTCAATAATCAATTTTTACTACCCCAAGTCGCATCCGGAAAAAATTTTATGGCGTATCGTCCACTGGTCGAGTCTTTTTATAGCTGAAGGTGTAAATTTGATAGAAGAACTCGTAAAAGAAAATAAAATTGAGGCATATATTGTGACGAGCAGATATGATTGCTTGAAAAGTGATTTTAATGAGTGGCTAAAAAAACTCAATAAAAATCAAATTTTTAAATCCTGCTATCACAATAAAAACGACATGCAACCTCATATTTTTAAAGAAAAGATGATCAATGAATTGAAACTTGACTATTTTGTCGAAGACAATTATGACATAGTAAAACATATTGATACCAATACTGATGCCCGCTGTATCTGGATCACGAATCTGTTTGATCAACACATCGATTATGAGCCGAAATTTTTGTCCTTAAAAGAAGCAATGAAGTATATTAAAAAAATATGAAACTAATCCGCAGTTTCGGACAAAATAATTTTTTTTTGGTTTTTATCTTACTCATCGGATTTTTACTGAGAATTTATGGCATAAACTGGGATGAGGGTCATCACTTTCACCCTGATGAACGGATGCTGATGATTGTTGCAGAAAGAATTAATTTTTTTACTCAACTTGATCCGGATTTTTTCAATTACGGATCGCTTCCAATATACATACTCAAAGGTATAAGCCAGCTCAGCGATACGGTTTTTAAAACACATATCGGGAACTATGATGGAATGCTTCTCATCGGACGAAGCTTGTCGGTAATTGCAGATCTTATGGTGATAATGATGATCTATCGTATCGGCCGTCTTCTTTTTGAAGAAAAATTTGTCGCCACCCTCGCCTCTTTTTTTTATGCCTTAGCCTTTTTTCCAATACAAAATTCACATTTTTTTGTAGTTGATGTATTTTTAAATCTTTTTATAACAAGTCTGGTTTATCTACTTATAAAGTATCTGGAAAATCCAAAGAAAATTTCTGTGGTTATGATAAGTATAATTTTTGCCGCTGCATTAACTACAAAAGTAACCTCAATAATATTTTTGCCGATTGTAGTTTTTGTTATCGCAATTCCCTATTTAAAAAATTTCCGATTAAAAAATATATTTATAAATCTTTCTATCTTTTCACTACTATCGCTCATCTTTTCATTCTTATTCATGCCATATGCTTTTTTACGTTATGAAAGATTTATAGATGATATCAAACTTCAGATTAATATGAACCAGGATGCCTACATTTTCCCTTACACTCTTCAGTACGTAGGTACAATCCCATATGTTTATTACCTGAAAAATATCGCGATCTGGGGCCTGGGACCGATCATTTTTACATTGGTCTTGCTCGGATTTTATGAACAACTAATTAAAGTTAATTTCAAAACATTCTTTAACAATTTTCTGAAATCTGCAATCGACAATCAGAAATCAATAGTTTTAACATTTTTTTATATCTGGTATCTCTGGTATTTTTTGTTTATTGGCAGGTCTGCAGTCAAATTCATGCGCTATATGCTAGTCATGTATCCATTTTTCACTCTTGTTGCCGGCTATGGTTTATATGTTGCCGTTAAAGATCTGAAATATGCTTTAAGAACTGTTTCGCTTGTCGTAATTTTTAGTTTAATATCGATTTGGACACTTGCTTTTGTCAATATCTATACGAGTCGCCCCACGCGTATTTTGGCAAGCGATTGGATAAATGAAAATATTCCTAGCGGATCTACAATCGCAGTTGAACATTGGGATGACCGCGTGCC
>CAYNLS010000031.1:0-4844 GCA_964398125.1 uncultured Gammaproteobacteria bacterium | reverse complement strand
AATTTGGGATTTGAAAAAGTGGCTGAATTCACGAGTTATCCTCATGTCAAAATCGGCTCGTCACGGCTTGAAATTGTCGATGATGACGCCGATGAGTCATTTACAGTGTATGATCATCCGAAAGTGATGATTTTTAAAAAGGTTTAAATTCTCCAATCCAAATTTCAATCATTCCATTTGGCAAATAGATTACATCCTTTGTTTCAAATTTAAGTGTTGGATATTTTTCTCTTGCTTCATTGATATCGTCAAATCTCAGCGCAAATAATTGTTTTTTTGATAAATCAATATTTATAGGATTGTTCATTACTTGGCATTTTTTGCAATAGCCAAAAATTTCGTTGTAAAAATTAAGAAGTTCAACTCCGGCATTATATCGATGTGAGATGTGAAGCTCATCGTACTGAGCTTCTTTTGATTTTAAGTAATATACTACTTCCCGATATCCATACTGCCATCCCATATAACCTGCCGATTTTAAAGGATAATTTTTTAAAGCGGTAAAAAAATAAATTACAGAAAAAACAATCGTAATCGCGGTCACCAGATAAGCAAAGTAATGCAATTTTTTTTGCTTTATAAGCTTAAAAAATTCGGTTATTCCAAAGGCGGTAATAATTTGAAATGGTATGATGCCCGCGCTAGAACGAGTCGCCTGTGGAACGACTTCGGTAAACATCGTCCCCAAAGGGTAGATAATAAGAAATAATAAATAAAACAAATAATCTTTTCTTAAAGTTTTTTTTAAAATTATAAGTGAAATGCCGAGTATCAAAAAAGGCGCTTGAAACCAATACAGCTCCCCTACACCATGTATTGAATGCCGTCCTATGCTTTCATCCGGAAATTCGCTATTGCCTTTTGCGAAAAGAAAAACCGGAGAAAAATGATTTAGGTAACTTTGAGCGATTTTTTGTGCACCAAAATTTTTTTGCTCAACCTGCTGCCAACGTTTAAAAAATGTGCCGTTTAAAAGATAGGGATAAATTAATAAGGCAATCACAACAACGCCTATTAATAATATGAGCCATGTTTGAAATTTTTTAAAAATAATTAAAATTTTTTTTGGATACGAAATTAACAAGAAAATGGCTAATAAAACAAGATAAAGCTTGATTGAACTATAAGAAAAAAATGACAAAATAAATCCAAGCAAGGACAAAGAAAGCCACCGATAATTCTTTAGTGATTTATGAAAAAAATATAATGCAAAAATCAGCCAGAAAATTGCTGAAATGAGCTGAAAGCCGACACGACTAAAAAGCACGTGCCATGGACTTATGGCAAGTAAAAACGCCGACCACAATCCAACTGATTTACCTCCAATCTCCCGTCCGAGAAGATAAATCATGAATACTGCAGCGATACCATAGGCAGTACTGACTAAACGAACTGAATATTCATTCAGCCCAAATAAATAAACAAATGGTACAGTTGAATAGATCATCACCGGATCGCGATAATCACCTACTGCTTCAAAAAAGACCGGAAATGGCCGATGATAAGTGTCCGCACCTGTTTTAAGTATCGAATAAGCATTTAACCCAGAACTCGCCTCATCGGTAAAAAAGCCGGCAGGATTTGCACCAAGTTGCCAAAAACGAAAAAAAATAGCTATAAGCAAAATTGCAACAAAAATTATCCTCTCTGATTTCATATTTGAAACAAATCCTCTTAAATGAGATAATTTTAAATATACCAGAGTAGATTATAATTTCTGGCTAAGAAAATCTCTCAATTTTTGCATTGCGCTTTGATGAATAAGTTGAAGTTCTTGATCATTCATATTCATTTTTTTTTGAAGCTGTTTAGGTGTAAAATTTCCATTTCCTGAAATGTTAAAAAAATAATCTACATAATCTCTTTCTATAAGAGGAAGTCCTGCAATGGCGCTATAAAGAATGTCATTATCAATACTTTGTAATAAAATAAGCAACGGATCTCCTTGGGAGAGATCAACTATTTTCTCTCCTAATGTGAATTCATCTTCAGTTTCTCTTACTGGCTGATCTAGGCTCAGAGTATCTCTCATATAATTTTGTACTTCAGCTACCTTAGCAGGCTCCATACCAACTGCATCAGCAATATTAGAAATGCCTATTCTTTCTCTTTCTTGTTTTAATTGGAGTGACTTTTTTCTTATTTTATTTGCTATTATGTGAATATAACCTGGTTTCCTAATTGGATCACTCATTCTTTGCACTTCGTCTCTAATGGCGTTTTTTATTACCCAGCGAGCATAAATTACAAATTGGTAATTAATGTTATGATAATTATCTATAGCTGTCAGAAGACCAACATTCCCAGCTTCTACTAGGTCGGCAAAGGGTAATCCTCTATTCTTGTAGAATTTAGCAATTGGAAATACAATTCTTAAATAGGCTTGGGCGATTTGATTTCTAGCTTGTCTCCCTTGATTTACAGCTTCTCTTAACGGTTTTTGATCACGTTGAGGAACTTTGCCTTTATTAATCCTTTCTTGTGAATGTAAACCTTTCTCAACGAGTTGAAATAAGGCCGCATGATTTTCAGAAGTAAGCATTTGCTGTGGTTTTATCTCAAAACTATAGAGAGTTTGTATATCGTCATATTTAATCGCTTCTTTGAGTTCATCATAATCATCAGGATATGCGGTGCTATCTTCCTCTATTTCTTTGACAAGAAGTTCTCCGAAATCTACAGGGAATTTTTTTGCTAATTCAATTTTTATTCGCACAGGAGCTTTTGAAAAAAATAATAAGGACATTGCTTTCACTGGTCCTTCTAAAGCTCTTTCTCTTAAATTTTCATCAACAGCTTCTAGAACATCTTCGTATCTTAGGTCAAATTGTGAGTAATAACTTCCGTATTTACCTATTTTTGCAGCTTTTCCTTCACCAGGATATCTTCTTGAAGATAGATTATCTTCTGCAAAATATGTCAAAAACTGTCCAAATGATGCCCCAAACTCACAAGTTTGTATGTCCTGAAGAAATACGCCCCAAAAGTCATCACTCTCCAAGTCTGCTATTCTATCTTCAAATGATCGGGTTGATTTTTCTTCAACAGGTGTAAAATTTTCGGGAAGCGTGTACTCTAATTCTAGTTGCCTTTTTGGAACTGCTGGCATTTCTGCACCTTGTAAAGAATAAAAAACTGCAGTTCCACGACGTACTTTAACAAGTCTTTCCTGTTGAATTATTGCGCGCAGAATATTTTTTGCCGTACTATCATATACGCCTATTAAATCATTCATTCTAGTTGGGCCATTAATTTGAAGATATTCTATTATTTGTTGTGCAGTAGATTCTGTAGGTCTTTGATGAGTAGCTGGCATAACGGCGTAATAGTTATTTAGAGCAGTAGTGATAATATCCGGTTGATCTCGGACAAAATTATATATTTCGGATAGTTGTGCTGTCGCTTCCTCATTACCAGAGCATGCTTGTAAAACAGGTAGAATTACTTCTTGCCAGAATGCTAAACCTGAAGGCTTTATTTTGGCAACTGATTGTTTTCCATCTCGTTCTAAAATACCAATATCTGCAAAACTCGAAAGTAATCGTACAAGATGGTTATAATTTTCCTTTTTCAGTGCTTCAAGAAGTGCGTAAACATTTGTCTTTCTATTAGTGCGAATAAAATCAATAATATTTTGTTGTAAAGGTGAGAATCTATGTGTTTTTATCAATTCATCAAAATTATTTCCTGCTTTATAGGTTACCCATCCGGAATCTTCACTATTTTTTGAACTATAATCAATAAACTCCAGTCCTTGTAAATCTCTTAAACTTCTTCCAGCTGTACCAGGATCGATACCTGTTAGTTCCAGCATTTCTGATTTCTCAGATACGCCATCTAAAGTTGCCTTTAGTAAGGCTGGTCTCGTAATATAACCTCTGCTTCCAGTAACTGAAGAAGTACTTTTTAATATTTGTTTCATAGAAATTCCAGAAAGTCCGGAATAATGAAGAAAATTCGCGGCAACTAATTTTACTAAATCAGCTTCTTCTTCGGAAGCACGATAAAAACAAAAACGTCCATTGTATGACTTATGGGCAAGCTGTGTTGGTATAAATGAATCTTCGATAACCTCAGCAATTGCTCCTTGAGTAGGACGCGGTACTTGAAAAGGTTGGAGTTCAGCCTGAATTCTTTGTTGAATTTGTACCGAAGATTGAGGTGAATCTGTGAGACCCAATAATGAAATCATCATACTTTCCTCTGAAGTTCCAAAACCATACATATATCGATCATATCTTTGAAGTCCTTCCGGAGTAACACCAAGTTCTGGAGCTAATACTCTCTCCAGGGGTGATAATATTGAAGGTCTCCATTCTTTTGGAGCATCTGATGAAATTCTTTCCTGTCCAGCCATGATGATTAATCACTATAAAAACCTTTTGAATATCCCCAAAATTCCCTGCTTCCAGCCAACTGTATGTGTAGTTCCGGCAGGACGGGATTTAATCTCATCATAGTGAGCTTCGTACCAACGATAAGCTTTGAATAAGCTTTCGGTGTTTGAGTATTTTGGCTTCCAGTGAGTGACTTTACTGATTTTATCAATAGATACAAAGGAATCTTTATCTGCAGTTGCATATACCCACTCATAAAGCGGAGAAAGTTTGAGATATTCAAAAATCTTAAGAGCTGTTTTTATGGGAAAGGCAGGTGTAGATAATATCTTTGATTTGGAACCGACTTTTTTAAACATAGTTTCAAGATCTTCCTTAATTGTTTTGAATTCAGAGGCGCCAACGTTAAAAACCGTATTGACCTCTTTTTTATTTTCATGAGAAATACAGCTATAAATTGCGGATACAAGATCAGAAACTTCAAGAAGTTGATATCTGTTTTCCCCA
>CAYNLS010000030.1:6985-11621 GCA_964398125.1 uncultured Gammaproteobacteria bacterium | reverse complement strand
TGTCTTGATTTGCACATGAAACATACCGTCTTCCTCAGTGACAGTCACCTCTGGAGAATCAACCATTTTTGAAACGATTTCTAAAGTATGTTGTTTGATTGTATCTGCAGTTGCCATAGTAAAATTTTAAATTAATAATATTGATTTCTATTCTATCGATGTCATTCCCGCGAAAGCGGGAATCTAGAATTTATTTTCTGGATCCCGCATCAAGTGCGGGATGACAATGGACATACTATTTAATTTGTAACTGTAAACCTGTCTCTTTAGATCTATTGATGTGAATATGTTGAATGATACTAAAAATCGAAAACACATTCCAGTAAAGTGACAGGCCCAAAGGTAATGTATATGAAAAATATCCGATCATCACGGGGAAAAAGTATTTCATCTGTGTACTCATCGCTTTTTGAAACTCGTCACCTGTGCTCGTTACTTTTTTAACCTCCGACTCGGAGGTTTTACCATCCTTATCTTTTTCATTTTTAGTTATCTCTTTTGTTGGTTTTACATCAGGCATTGTGTAACGTGTTTGTAAATACTGTAAAGCTCCGGTGATCACGGGCACAAGATAGTAATACCAGACTCCGTTTTGCGCAGGTGAGGAAGCTAAATTAAAACCAAAAAAATTCGGGTCAATACTTTGAATCTTTAAAAAGGGATAATATAAATTATCATTTATTTGTTTTACTATTTTTCCGCCTTCATCGTGTTTCAGAAAAAGTTGCAGCGTTTGATAAAGTCCGATAAACAAAGGAATCTGGATTATAGCAAAAAGACAACCCATTGCCGGATTTATACCCGCTTCTTGATAAAGCCGCATCTGCTCTTGTTGTAAGCGCTTGGCGTCATTCTTGTGTTTTTTTGAAAGTTTATCAAGATGTGGCTTTAGTTCCTGCATTTTGCGGGTGGTATGCATTTGCTGCTTGAAAAAAGGATGAAGTATTAGTCGTACTACAACTGTGATAGCAACAATCGAAAATCCGAATGCGAACGGCAAACCGACAAATTCAAATACCTTAATAAATGCCACGAGCGCATTTAAGATCGGCTGCATTATGATTAGATTAAAAATATTGCCCAAAGTTAGATTTTTCAATTATAATAATGTTCTTCTGGTAAGCGAGTAACGAACGAATCCATAATCTCTATTCTGGACAAGCCAGCATGACTATACCGAGACCTTTTTACGTCCAGCTACTCGACGGCGCTTGATGACATCACGGCCTTTTTTTGTACTCATGCGTTTTAAAAAACCATGAGATCGTCTTCGTTTCTTTTTTTTCGGTTGATATGTACGTTTCATAAAGAAATAAATTATTTAATAATTAGATTCTAAAATTGAGTTTGTTTTTCCGTTGATTTGCTGCCATGCAGCTTCAGTCACAAACGGCATAAACGGATGTACTAACTTAAGCGTTTGAGAGTAGACTTTTTCCAAAGCTACCAAGACTTCCATGTTACCACCATGCATCTCATCTTTCAACTGCTCTATGTAATAATCAGCATACCGATGCCATAAAAATTCGTATGTTTCATCAAACGCTTTCCCGAATTGAAACTTGTCAAAATAACGATGATATTTTTTTTCAAGAGTATCGTATTCTTTATGTAATTTTTTTAATATTTTCTTGCTGTCATCCTGATCCCGATTACTATCGGGAGAAGGATCCCGCTGAACATTAACGGGATTCTTCGCGGAGTTTAGCCCGCGAATGGCGGAGCTCAAAATGACAGGCTTGGAATTTCTACTCATAAAAATAAATCTTCCGATATTCCAGATTTTATTGGAAAAGTTTCTCATCCCAATAATTTTATCTTCGCCTAAATTTACTTTTCCCCCTTGTGTGGTGCCAAAAAGCAGTGACGCACGAAATGCATCGGCACCGTACTTATCGACTAAATCAATGGGATTTACTACATTGCCTTTGCTTTTACTCATTTTGACACCTTTGGCGTCGGCGACCATTGACCATAAATATACGTTTTTATAAGGAATTTCATTTCTTATGTATAAAGAAAACATGATCATCCGCGAAATCCAAAATTTCAAGATATCAGCAAGCGTACCCATCATATCTGTCGGAAAATGCGTCTTATATTCTTCATCTTTTAAAGTGACAAGCGGCCACTGACCCGAGGAAAACCAGGTATCAAAAGTGTCAGTTTCCGGAAGATAATCGCCTTTTGGTTTTTCAAATGAAACTACATAATCTGGTCCTGAAGGACCGGCAAGAGCATACACTTTTTGGAGACGTTTCTCAATTTCTGACAATGAAATTCCATCTTGTAAGAACTGAGCAATGCTTCCTTGCTGTGGTTTTTTATTTTTATCAATCCAATAAACCCAAATATTTGAAGCTCCCGATTCAACTTTATACCACACAGGAATTCTTATCCCCCATACATTTTGACGGCTGATCGGCCAATCATGCATGATCTCAAGCCAATCCAACATCTGTTTTTTATATTTTTTCGGATAAAACTTTACTTTTTCTTTTTTTACAACATCAATCACCGGTTTTTTCAGACTCTCAACTTTGATAAACCAATTTGGGATTTCCAGTGGTTCCAAATCACGACGACATTTATAACATACAGCAACTGAATGAAGATAATTGTTATCGATTTTTTCAATTAAACTTTTTTCTTTTAAATCAGCAACTACTTGTTCACGGGCTCGCTTAACTTTAAGTTTGGAATATTTTCCTCCATTTTCCATTATTCTTCCATTCCAATCTATAGCCTGAGTAATCGGTAAACCTCTTTTTTTTGCGACTGCATAATCATTTGGATCATGGGCAGGAGTGAGTTTGACGATACCTGTGCCGAATTTTGGATCAACAAATTCATCTGCGATGATTTCCATTTCATGATTGGTAAGCGGATTTAAAACTTTTTTACCAACTAGCTGATTTCTTTTTTTGTCTTTTGGATTTACGGCAAGATGAGTATCGACAAATATTGTTTCCGGTCGCACCGTCGCGACAGAAATGTATTTATTTTTGTCATCCGCAAACTGATATTTTATGTAATAAAGAGGATCGACTCTTTCTATGTGATTTATCTCAAGCTCGGCAAGCGTGGTGCCACAATGAGTACAATAATTGACCAAATAATTTCCTCTGTAAACCAATTTGTCTTCAAACATTTTCTTAAAAGTTTTGAAAACTCTTTCTATGACGTGTTTATCAAGTGTGTAAACTGATCTTTCCCAATCGGCCATAAACCCAAGTCTCCTAAATTGTTTATATATAAGACCCGAATTTTCCTCGACAAATTTATATATGTCTTCATATAGAGTTTTTCTGTCAAAATCCATCCTTGACTTTCCTTTTTTTGCAAGCTGTTTTTCGTAAACAAACTGTGTCTCGATGCCGGCGTGATCCAGACCCGGAAGCCACACAGAGGCAAAACCTTGCAATCTTTTATAGCGGATCATTATGTCATCAACCGTATACATACCATGTCCGGCGTGAAGTGACGCGTTGGCATTTGGAGGCGGCATGAGTATGGTGTATGGCTTGTCCTCCGATTCGGAGGACTTGCCCTTTTTCAGAGAAAATAGTCCCTTTTTTTCCCACATCTCATATAACGCCGACTCATATTTTTGGGGTTGAAATTTTGGATCCATGTATGGATCGATTTATATCAAAATTAGCTTGAAATTGCAATACAAGCGTAGTATCTTGAGAGGATATGTCGTGGATTAGCGCAAGTCTGACCTGGTACTTTTATTTACTGGCAATTGGTATAATTTTTTTTCCGCTTGCAATCCGTATCTTCGGAAGATTTTTTGACCTTGGATATCCTTTTGCAAAAACGATCGGAATCATCGCCTTAAGTTACATTTTATTTATACTAGGCACGATAAGGGTAATTCCTTTTTCACAGGAAAGCATTGTATTTCTTCTTATTGCCTGTCTTTTCCTTTTTTATTCCTACTTTAGACGCGAGCTTTCGACTTTAAAAAAAATATCAAGACGACAAATCATCATTATAGTTTTTGAGGAATTGCTTTTTCTTGTTGCGTTTCTAACACTTGCTTTGATACGAAGCTACGAACCAAGTGTACGTGGACTGGAAAAGTTCATGGATTTTGGGTTTATGCAATCAATTGACAGATCGCGATATTTTCCTCCTCTTGATATGTGGCTTTCCGGCGATATCTTAAAACCTGAAGGATATGCTATAAATTACTACTATTTTGGTCATCTATCAGGCGCCATGCTTACAAAGCTTACCGGAATATTGCCGTCAATCGGATATAATCTCATTCTTGCCACAATATTTGGTCAGGGTATCACTCTTGCTTTTTCACTTTCAGCAAATATCGCATACACGTTACAAACTCTTATTCGCAAACTTCCGGTAAATCGCATCTTGGTTTTATTGACGGGACTGATGGGAAGTTTTTTAGTGAATCTTGCCGGCAATTTGCACACAATTTATATTTTCACAAATGGTTATCCCAACGAGCAGCCAAAACCGTTTTGGGGTATCTTCCAATCAATTCCAAGAATTGTTGAGGGCATGAAACTCAATGAAGGAAGTCTACTTGATGCTTTGATATCAAACTCGGGCTATTGGTACCCCAATGCCACCCGTTTCATACCTTTTACAATACATGAGTTTC
>CAYNLS010000030.1:0-6975 GCA_964398125.1 uncultured Gammaproteobacteria bacterium | reverse complement strand
CTGAAAAAAAACACTCAATTTTTAGAAGAATCTGGAACTGGATTGTTTCACGCTTTAAGCATACTAAGCAACTAAGTTACAACGAGATTCTTATTGCAATTGGTCTTGGTTTTATGGTCTCCGTTCATTATATGACTAATGCTTTTGACGGACCGATTTATCTACTCCTAACACTTATTTTATTTTTTTTGGTCTACTCATTTTCTCTGTCATTCGCAATCCAGTCATTTATTGTTGTTGCATCTTTTGTAATCTTTTCCCTACCGTTTTCCTCATTTTTTTCGCCATTCGTGACAGGAATCGGAGTCAACTGTAGCCCTGATTTTTTAGTGGAAATGAAAAAATTGGGACCGTTCCTTTTTGAAAAAGGTAACTGCCAGCGATCTGAGATCTGGATGATGGGTGTTTTATGGGGAATGTTTTTAATAACAGCAATACTATTTCTTGTGCATCTTTTTATCAAATGGCGTGAGAACAAAAAACTTCAGCTTAATTTTATCGATAGATTCGTTTTGATAATATTTGCATTTGGTGCATTCCTCATCATTGTTCCGGAATTTTTCTATATCAAAGATATTTACCCTGCCCACTTTAGAGCAAACACCATGTTTAAACTTGGTTACCAAGCATTTATGATGATGGGAATTGCAATCTCTACTGCTATATACATAATAAGCACTTCTCAGAAGGGAATAAAAAAAGTGATTCTACTCACCATATTTTTTCCATTTTTTATGCTTGTGTTTATCTATCCCTTTGTTGCTTTTCCTTCATATTATCCTTTTGAAAAATACGAAACGTTTAATGATATGTTGAAAGGAACTACTCTTGATGGTTCATCTTGGATGGAAAACGAGATTCCTCAAGATAAAGAAATCATCGACTACATTAATAAAAATATCCCCAATCAACCGGTGATTCTTGAAGCGCAGGGCGATTCCTACACCGATTTTAACCGAGTTTCTGCATATACAGGTAATCCCACTGTTGCTGGCTGGTGGGTACACGAGTGGTTGTGGCGAGGTTCGGCTGAAGTTGTGGGTAATCGCATACCTGATATTGTTTCGATATACGAATCTGAAGATTTAGCATTAACTAAGTCGCTCATTAAAAAATATCATGTGTCTTATGTAGTAATTTCGAAGATGGAAAAAGAAAAATATAAAAATTTAAATGAAGAAAAATTTAGTAAAATCGGAAGTAAAGTTTTTGAATCTTCTAATGGGTCTGGGGCTCTGTATAAGATCTTCTAGAGGGAGATATTGACAACATATTTTATTTGTGTTATCGTGAATATCGCGTTCGTTACGATATTTATCGGAACGAACAAAAAAAGAGCATTACTACACGTCGTCCCCTTTATACGAGCGGTAGTGATGCTCTTTATTTTTTATAAATTATATAGTCGTATTGGTATAGATAAGTTCTTACGCGTAAGGATCGTAAACTGATTTTTAACAAATCGTCGTAGTTCCTTTAATTCCTTTTCTTCTCTCATCTTCCTTAAACGCAACTCCTTGGATGATATGTATGTTAGTTTCATACTGTTCATGTTAACGAACAGGTTATCGATCCGTCAAGTCCTATAGTAAATTACATTCAAATTAATACTAAACCTATAATAAATATAGTCATATTTAACCCTTTCTGTCAAACTAAATAAATATATACACAATCTGTGGATAAATAATATTTAATCAAATCAAACCGCCTGTTACAATTAGGTTATGAAAATAAGTGTCGTGATACCTTCATTTAACGAAGAAAAAAATATTTCAAACTTGCTTCAAAGTCTTCTTAATCAAGAGGAAAAGGCTGATGAAATCATAGTTGTTGACAATAATTCAAATGATCAAACTGTACAGATTGCAAAAAAATTTCCCGTAAGGATCGTACACGAATCAAAACAAGGCATCACTCATGCAAGGAATAAAGGATTCGATGAAGCAAAATACGAAATAATCGCTCGCACTGATGCTGATAATATTTTGCCGAAAGACTGGATAGTAAAAATCAAGCAAGCATTTGAAAGTAATAAAATTGATGGACTCTCTGGTCCAATTTATTATCGAGAGACACATTCAGAATCGACTTTTTATTCGCAAATATATTCAAAAGTGGTCACATTAATGCTTGGTACACCAGTCCTTTTTGGCCCCAACATGGTTATCACAAAAAAGATTTGGGAAGAAGTAAAAAAAGATATTTGTTTAGATGACAGGCGTGTCCACGAGGATATTGATATTAGTATTCATATCACACGGCACGGAGGTAAAATTCTTATTGATAAAACACTTGTTGTCCCAACCTCGGCAAGAAGACTTTACAAAACTCCTTGGTCATTTTTTATTGAGTATTTTATTCGTCTGATAAGAATGTTCCTTGATCATCGAATATTTAAAAAATACTGATTATTTCTTTTTTGGATATGTAATATAAAAGTAGCCGAATACTGCTATTACTATGGCTAATGAAAGAATCGTGCTTGAGATTCCTTTTGTTGAAATTGGAAAAAGCAGATGCAGATCAAGAATATAAAAAATGTTAAATGGCTCTAAAGATCTGGTTTTTATTGATAGGAAAAGCAGAGTCAACAGATGAGAAATTACGAAAACGAGTGTGCCTTTAAACCAGATTGAGTAAAATTTTTTCATAATTTTGATTTTAATATCCTTTTAAAAATTCAGAATAAAGCTCCTTCTCTTTTAAATTATAATCCAGAAATCCGAAGTCTCGATCGGGATTAAAGCGAGAATAATGTTTAGTGTGGGGATCAGACAAAATATACAAACAGATAGGAATTTTAAGTTTTGAGCAATGTTTGATAAGATCATGATAAATGTTAGCTATATCGCCTGATTTGAGTCTGAAGTTCAAAGTCGGACTCACCCCTATTTCTGTGATAATTAACGGATGTTTCGGAAAATGTTTTTTTATTTCTAATATTTTTGCCTTAATATTTTCCAGGACCGACTTCTTACTTTTTAATGATGCATAACAGCTTGAAGTATATGGATGAAAAGCGATAAAGTTCACATGGTCAGACACACCAAGATCCAAGCAATGATTTAAAAATTCATGATAGTTAAAAAGAACATTAGGCATTTTAGGGAAAATATCATTACACATAAGTCCACCAAAAATAATATTTGCTTTCGAATCTACAGCACGGATTTCTTTTTTGATTTGGTGGAAAAATTCGACATATTCTTTTGGATTTGGATTGTTTATCCAAAATCTCTTGGCATTTTGTTCGTTCCATATTTCCCAGTGATTTGTATAAGATTTTAAAGCTGGTACAATTTTTCTGACAAAACTTAAATATTCTTTTATGTCATTTGTGACTGGCTTATGAAAAAAATGCGGAACAAAAAGATTGAGAATCGTGAGTGGCACAAACTGTGTCAACAAAGCAACAACTTCTATATTATTTTCTTTGCATTCCTGACAGAATTTAGCTAATTTTTTAAGTTTTGTATTATCTTGATATTTAAATCTGTCAATCTCAATTCTTATCCATTTTGCTTTCAATCTGATAAGTTTTTTTACCAACAATTTGAGTGATCGAGCATCAAAATGATTGAGATCCACGTTAAAACCTAAACCCTGTATCATATGAGGAAAAAGTTGATTAATGTCCTTGAGACTTAAACATTTTGTGTAATTCTTTGAGAGTTGTTGCTTCCTCGGGAGTTTTATCTTCGCGAAAACGTACGAGTCGCGGAAAACGAAGCGCATAACCTGCAACATCGACTTCATATGCCGAACCTGATTTTGAACGCTTTAATTTTCGTCCGGCAGTATGTACTGGCGAACGGGTTATCTCATCAGCTTTTATCTCAACCACAATTTTTGGAGAAATCCAGACATCACTATCCATAAGTTTGTCTACTTCATATCTTGGTGGAAGTTTGGCTACTTTCAATTTTTCGCTTTTAATTCGTAGTTCTTTCCATTCTTCATCTTTAAGTCCGGTGCCTATTTTTGCAATCGTCAAATATTTATCTTCTTTTTCATCGTAAACTCCGACTAAAAATGCACCGATGCCAAATCCAGCACGTTTTCCTTTTCCATAATCATACCCCATGACCAGACAATCAATCGTGTCCTCGATTTTTGACGAATAACTTCGCTTGAATTTTATCCAGTTCCAACCTCGTGCTCCTGGCTGATATGTGCCGTCGAGTCTTTTTGCAACAATTCCTTCAAGTCCTCGTGTGACTGCGTCATCAAACATGAGTTCAAGTTTTTTTGGATCATCAACCAGCTCATCAGCGGCTAAAAATACTGTGGCATCTGCTATTTTTGCACCATCTTTTATAAGAGTAAAAAGTTTCTTTCTTCTGTCAATAAAAGGTATATCGATATAATTTTTTCCGTTTAAATAAAGTAGTTCAAATGTGAATAGTTTAAGGGGAATTTCTTTGGCTTTTTCATCAATGCCATATTTTCGTTTTCTCTGTACGGTTTCTTGAAACGGTAAAAAACTACCGGTTTGAACATCGTATCCTATTGCTTCGCCTTCCAAAACAACCTCTTCTGCTTTCACTTCTTTTTTGACACCGGCAACAATATCGGGATACATGAATGTCGCATCCTCAAGACTTCGTGTATAAAGTCTTACTTCTTGACCTTTTTTATGAACTTGAAGTCTGAAACCATCATACTTTGGCTCGACCATACATTTTCCGATTTGTTTTATGATTTCTTCACCGGATGACAAACGCTCTGCCCGCATCATGATAATCGGTGTAAAAATAACCGGTTGGATTTTTGCGACTTCTTTTAAACCTTTTTCTTTTAAAATTTTCCCGATATATCCCAAATCTGGTCTCACGTGATACGCTTTCTGAAGTTGTGGACGCAAAGATTTGTCTCCGGTCATCATCCAGGAAAGTGAGTCAAGTATAGTCATATCAGAAAATCCCAGACGCAAAACCCCAAGCGGTATACGCACGAGATATCTTCCTGAAAGTGAATCGACTTCATTCACAAGTGTTGCAAGCCATTGTATTTTTTTGTCCTGTGATCCCTCGCCTGACACTTTTGCAATTTCAGTAAGTCGATCAAATACTTGTTTTACTGACAATTTTTTTTCCGTCAAGCTTGGTTGAAACTTTTTATACTCTTCAATCACGGTACCAATATCGCCCACTTTCTTAAAACGTTTTGTGAATTCGTCTTGTTTTACATTTAATGCCGCAGCTATCGCCCTTATCACCATTTTCTCGGCCATGCCAAAATTTATCGTGAGATATCTTGGAGTAATTGCGCCTTGAAGCAGATATGCTGCTTGTTGAAATTCTGCCGGATCAAGTTTTTTAAAAAGTTCCGCCAAAATACGGGTGATCTCCAGACGTGATGAAGTCTTTTCAATTTTAGAAATAAATTCTGAAAGTTCTTTGAAATTCATAAATATTATCCTGTCAACACATAACGTGCTGCTTTTGTCTTACCGATTTTTTTAATGAGCCCCTTTTCAATAAGATCATTGATATCGCGAAGCACCGAATCTTCAGATATTTCCGGAAAAATCGAGGCAAATGCCTGATTTTGTACATATCCAATCTCCTGAATGTATTCGATCACTTTTGCCTGTCTTTCTGTGAGATATATCTGTCTGCCTCCAAACTTTTCTTTGAGTCTGGCGTCTTTTGAAAGTCGGAGTATTTTGTCTTTCACTCGTTCAAACTCTTTAGATGCGCCGAATGTAAAATATTCAAGCCAGACTGTCATTTCACCACTTGTTGCTCTTTGTAAATTTTCATAATAAGCGATAGCATCACGGTCATAATATTCCTCAAGTGAAAAAAATCTGCGGATATCATAACCGCCCATGAGTAAAATCAAAGTCACGATGATTCGCGCCAGACGTCCATTGCCATCGACAAATGGATGGATACGCACCAGTTCATGATGGGCAATAGCAGCTTTAAGAATTGGGTGAAGATCATCGTGCGAGGTACGATTCAACCAACTTATAAACTCTTTCATAAGATACGGCACCTCAAGCGGTATTGGTGGCCTGAATGTGACTGCTCCAGTTTGAGAATTGCGAATCACGACTTGCTTGACTCTATATTTGCCGGCCTGATCGGGAGTCAGTATTTTTTCTACAATTAGTTTATGTAATTTTAAAATAAGTTCTTCTGATATATTTTCAATTTTTTTTCTTGCTTCCTCATCAATAAATTCAATTACTTTACGATAGTTCATGATCTCCTGAATATCGCGCGCACGCGCCATGACGTCACGACCGCGAAGCACGTCTTTTGCTTCATCCTTACCAAGCTGATTGCCTTCTATGTGGGTTCCATGATAAACCGAGCGGACTATGGCATCTTCTCGAAACTCTTTTTCCCAGAGAGGCAATATCGGTGCGTGGCGGATAACTTCTTCTACGGCTTCTATTTTGGAGATATTGGTGAGGATTTTATTCGTAATCTGATATTTAGGCGTAAACATTTCTAATCTATTATAGATCAGAAATGCGTTAATTGTGAGGGTATTTATTTCCCATACCTTCGTTTTCTTTTTGTATATTCTTCAATACAGTCCACCATGTCAGATGGAGAAAAATCGGGAAAAAATTTATCAAGAAAAATATACTCGGCATATTCCGATTGCCAAAGTAAAAAACCAGAAGTACGTATCTCGCCGCCTGTTCTTATTATGAGATCCGGATCGGGAATGTCACGCGTATCTAAAAATTTTACGAAATCTTTGCCGCCTTTTTTAACTGCACGCAAAATCTCATCTCTCCCACCGTAATTTACGGCAAAAACGAAAGTCAGGCCTGTATTGTTTTTTGTCTTTTCAATTGCACGGGATATTTGTTTTTGAGTTGTTTGCGGCATCGTATTTATATCTCCGATTGCCAAAACCTTGATATTTTTTTTAATAAAATCATCAAGACGCGTATCTATAAATTCGCTTAATAATTTAAGAAGATTGTTGATTTCAAAAGTACTACGT
>CAYNLS010000029.1:703-11903 GCA_964398125.1 uncultured Gammaproteobacteria bacterium | reverse complement strand
TTTCTTGTGTTTGCGGGTGCGTGGTAATAAAAACAGCATTTCGAAGTCCTTTTGCAAAAATTTCCGGGGTTTTACCATCAATATCGGATATTATGACTGCCCCAATCCACGGGTGCTTTTCAAAACAAACATCACATGTAGAGCCTATTGAAACAAACATCTTACCGCTGTTATCAAAAGTGATCGTGCGAGTAAAATGTCTTCCACCGCGCGGTAATGCAAATAATAACCTATCCTGATCTGCCCTTAAATTGGTTTGATCAAAGTTGTATCTCACCACTTTATCCTCCTCGGCAACAAACAGCCAGTTTTTAAAAAATGCAATTCCATGAGGTAGTCGTAAACCTTCAAGCAGAATTATATTCTCATCTGCAATCCCATCGTTATTTTTATCTGTCATCGCAATCACACGGCCGCCGTCGGGATCCGAAACGAGCATTGTGCCGCCAGGTGACAAGGCAAGATCTCGTGCTTTGCCAAGGTTTTTGGCAAAGATACCAATTTTAAAACTATCAGGAAGTTTTAAAGGAATATCGATCTGATCTCCTAGCTTTGAAGTCTGATCGCCAGAAGGCGCACTTGTAGGTGATTTTTTTGAAGGCATGATCGCCGGTCTTATATCACCGACATTTTTTTGGATATAATAATAGATACCCGCAATCACAAGAAAGATCACTCCAATAGTGATAAATTGTTTCATGTTTAAGTATTAACTTACTTAATTATTCTATCACCTCAACTACTGTGTCTACCTCAGAAGCTGACATTATAGTCACGATATTTTTGCTTTTCTCTATAGATGGCAACTTATCTTTACCCACGATTTTACCGTCTTTCATCCAATAAAGAGTAAGATCAAGGTAAGTATTTTTATTCCAAAACGACTGAGGTTCAACTGTCGGAAAACTAAAAATCATACCTTGATAATTTTTTATCGGCTTTCGCACATACATAAGTCCTTGAGTCCACTGATCCGGGTTACCGGCAACAAGTAAACACATATCATTATTTTCTATATTTACTTTGACAATTTCGTAATCGGTAAATCTTTCGTCTTCAACCGGACTGCATTGTTTTGAAAAAATATATTTTCCGGAAAAACCAATAATGAGAATTAAAAAAACAAGTACGATACCAATAATGATTTTTTTTGCAGAAAAACTACTCATAAGTTATACTAATATTCTACCCTATGCATGAAGAAACTACCTTTGATCAAAAGCTAAAGAATTTAACTGAAACAAAAAAACCCGTTTCTGGGTTGAGATTGTGGAGCGATATTATCGTATATAGTCTCGTATTATTTACCATAGTTTCCATTTATTTTTTTATTCAAAGAGGAACATACGATCTTGGTATCTTCAGTCAGGTTATAAGTAATGTGGGAATGCTTCTCATCGGACTTTCATTTGCCTTGAGTGGCATTTGTTATTTTTGGGACTTTGCCGACCATTTTATTATTTACCGAAAACAGCTTGGAGTAGTAGGGTTTGGCTATGTTTTTTTACATGGGATAGTCTCGCTTTTTTTTCTCCCTGAATATCGACCAATACTTTTTTACTATCTTGAAAAAGAGACCATTATACCATTCATATTCGCGCTTGTTGCTATGGTAATTTATGCCATGATGATCATAATTTCAACAAAAACTATGATACAAAAAATCGGCGGACATACTTGGCGCATGCTGCTTCGTGTTGGCTACATTGCCTATGCCTTTTCGCTTATACACATGTGGCTAAATAGTTATCCTTTTTGGCTTCGTTACTTATCCGGTCAGGGAAGATCACCCTTGCCATCATTTGGCTTATTGACATTTCTTGTAGGTATTTTTGTAATCGTTCTTCGCATAGCAGTTTGGATCTCAACTTCAAAAAAAACCCCTCAAACTCCTATCTCGCAACCACCAATCACTACTTGATATAATCTTCACATCATGAATCCTAAAATATTAGACCACTTTAAAAAATATGACGCAATTTTATATCAGGCAGCTCTTTTATATGATGAACCATTAGAATTGATCGTTCGGAAAGATTTGTTTTCGCATCTTTGCGAAGATATCGTCGGTCAACAACTCTCAGGTCGAGTAAGTGATGTCATATTTGGCAGATTTGTAAAATTATTCCCGAGGAAAAAACTTTCACCAAAAAATGTGAGAAAAAAAACTGTTGAAGAGCTTCGGAGTGTGGGTATGTCAAATGCAAAAGCACGCTACATAATAGATCTTGCGACAAAAGTGGACGAAGGTATTGTAAAACTGGAGCATTTGCCGGAAAAAACTAGTGAAGAAGTCATTGTCGAACTAACTCGCGTCAAAGGAATCGGACCTTGGACGGCAGAGATGTTTCTTATGTTCTCACTCGGGCGACCTGATATTTTTTCAACTGGTGATCTGGGTTTAAAAAGAGGCATCCAAAAACTTTATAAAATAAAAAATGAGTTGACTACCAAACAGTTATTGAAGATTAGCGCTCCATGGTCACCATATAGGACTTATGCTTGTTGCGTGTTATGGAATGTACTTGAATAAATATTTAAATTATTCATTTCGCAATCTCTTCAGGCAACTTCACTTTTACTTCCTTGAATCGTTTAAACTCGCGATCATATGTGACAATATTTTTTATATTGTTTTCAATGCATGATGACAGATGAATCAAATCTCTGCTTTTTACATTCCTATACTTTGCTGCTTTCTCTAAAAAAATTTCTATAGTAGACTTATCTATACTTAGGATCGTGTCAACAAGTCCCGTTGCGATCTTCACTGTTTTTATACCTTCCTGAAGCTGTTTAACATTTTTTGAATAGTGTATTATTTCTTGAAATGTTTCTACAGAGGTAGCAAGGTTAATATTATTAGTTTGGCAATATTCTATGAAAGCCAAACAATTCTTATAATATAAAGAGGTTTTATTCGCAAGATAAAGAAAAATATTCGTATCTAGATAGAGAGTCTTCATATATCAAGCTTCGTATCAAGTATTTTTTTTATCTCTTTAGGTTTTTTAGATTTAAGATTAATATTACTCATCTCCGAAAGAAGTATTTTCTTATCTGATTTTATTTTCACACGACTGAGTGTTATCTTGAAAATAAGATTACGATTTTTTTTCAAAATTAAAGGCTCCATACCTTTTTCAACCATATTAAGCAACTCAAAAAAACGTTGTCTTGCCTCAGTGACATTAAATATTTTTTGTGACATATGTACATAGTGTACGTTAATTTTTTACACATGTCAATGGTGTTATACTGTTATTGATGTCAACAAAAACAATAACCAGGATCATCATCGGCGCAACTATTGTCCTTCTTGTCATCATTATTTATATCTTCCAATCAAATTTACAAAATAACAATCGTGAAGTTGATACAGAAAAAGAAATTGTTGATGAAACCGCACCAAACCAAAAAGAAGAAGAATCGATGTCTACCGATCGTCTGAAGAGCATCGAAGATAGTATCGCCAAACTCGAAGAAACGGCCGAAGATCAAGATACGGCGATCGGAAAACTGTCGGAAAAAACTGAAAACATCGCCACCGCTTCATCCAGTGTTTCCGATAAAAAAATACTTGCAAATGCTCAAACCAAAGGATCAGCTTTTAACACTACTTCAACTAACTATTCGCCTATGGGAATGTATGTTAATATCAGTTGTCCAGTGCAATGTACTCTATGGATAAACTTTTACTCGTCTTCAAAAAATGATGCAGCAAATAATGTAAATACTTTTGGAGTATTCTTAAACGGACAGGATCAATCAACATATAGTCAAGCCACTTTACCTATCGCAAGCGGTAGTGTGCCTATTTCATTAAATAGTGCGATATCGGTGAGTGCCGGGACGCATACCGTGGAAATTCAGGCAAAAACAACGGGCGGAACACTACGATCTGACGTATCATTTCTGCAGGTGATGGCGATTGAGCAGTAGCGTGCAACCAACTTTTGGGTATCTGCCGTTGGTGGCGGACAAGTATTAAGAAGTCCGGCGGTCACGCTAGATTAAGGTAAGAGTAAGTAAAACAAAAACCCTCTTTCGAGAGGGTTTTTGAATGGTTTAAATTTTTGTCAATTTTTGAGACTTGGCCGAGAAGAAGCGACTGAGCATGGAAAACTTATATTTATCCCATTGGGATTGCGCCTTTATCTGACATGCCTAGTGCAGTCATAACCTCTTCGGCTGAGTTATAAGTCCCTTCTGGAAGATTATCCATAAACCACTTTTTATCTTCTGAATCAAAATCAGAAAGATTATTGCATTCTGTAACAAGCTCTGCTTTTGTCGCCGGATATTTTTGGTGCATTCTGAGATGATCTATTGACCCTTTCATATTCTTCATCATATTTATTCACTTCCTTTCGTAAGTTGTAATTATTATAAAAACGCCAATATATATTTCTAAAAAGATTATATGTTGGATATATAAAAATTAGGCAAGAAAGTTTGTATCTAATTTATATGGTTTGATTGTAACTTGTATTTATTGAACGTATACTTAATTCATATAACATATGACACATAACTCATCGGAAAATAATAACCATAACATTCCTCTTGCGGATCATTCTGCATTTAAACGAAGACTACATAGCAGACGTCAAGTCATCAAAAGCTTTGAGGCCAAAGCCAATGGTAGTAGAACTATTGCAGAAAGAATCGCCGACTTCATGACCACGAGTTTCGGCAGTTTTACGTTTTTTTTTGCAAATACAATTTTGTTTTTATTCTGGATATTGATAAATACCAACCAAATTCCGCAAATTAAGCCTTTTGACCCTTTTCCTTTCAACCTTCTTACTATGGTGGTGTCTTTGGAGGCAATCTTTCTTTCAATCATAGTCCTTATGTCGCAAAACCGCGCTTCAAAAATCGATGACATTCGCGATGAAATCGATCTGCAAATCACGACGATCGCCGAGGAAGAGATCACAAAAATGATGGAACTGCAGGTGATGATTTTAAAAAAGCAAGGAATTGATATTTCGACAGATCAGGAACTACAACAAATGCTTGAGCCTACGGACACAAACCGCATTGAAAAAGAACTAGAAAAACAGATGGAATAAATTTTTATAAAATTTTGTCGGGGCGGCGAGACTTGAACTCGCGACCTTACGCTCCCAAAGCGTACGTTCTAGCCATCTGAACTACGCCCCGTACTTTGAATTACTCCACAAATAGCTTTCTTTACTGCCTTTCCTAATCCCGTCTTATAAAAATTTTCTCTACTTAAAGCATCTTTTTCACAAATATAACTCTCGTAATATACCAGATTAAATGGACGATTCTTACTTGTCCAACGATTTGATCCTGCATTATGTTCTTTAGTTCTTACAGCAGGATCTTTGCTAGTTTTACCTACGTATATTTTATCGTTTTTTTGACTTTGTATAAAATAAACGTAATACATAATCGTACGTTCTAGCCTCGTCCAAAGGACGATCGGCCCCATCCAAAGGACGGTGAGCCTCTGGCTCATATGGCCGAAACTACGCCCCGTTCTAGAGACTTATTTTATCACATTCTATGACTACCTAACGCTAAGATCAGTTACAATTAATTTATGTTCCCTCGCGTAAAAAACATCCAACTTTTCCTCACTCCTTTCATAATTATTCTCATCATCATCGGGATTCAAACCGGAATACTGGAATACAAAAAATCACTTTCATTTGAAGAAGTTGCAGGAGTGACTACGGCTTTGACCGAACATGACTTTTCGAAAATGGAAAAGGCTCTCGTGACCGAAGTGGTTGACGGTGATACTATCAAAATTGAAGGAGACAAAACAGTACGCTACATCGGAGTTGACACGCCAGAAACCAAACATCCAAAAAAACCCGTCGAATGTTTTGGCCGCGAGGCATCTAATGCCAATAAAGCATTGGTTGAAGGAAAATATGTTTATCTTGAACGCGATGTTTCGGAAACCGATCGATATCAACGGCTTTTAAGATATATTTATCTTCCCAATCCAGATGCGACAGGCGAAGCTGTTTTTGTCAACGAATATTTGGTCGAACAAGGTTATGCCCACCTGCTCACCTATCCTCCGGATGTAAAATATGATGAAGTTTTTAAATCTGCAGAAAAAAATGCTCGTGAGGAGAATCGTGGACTTTGGGGAAAATGTAACTAGATTATTTTTTATTTAAATAGAAAACTGCAATGAAGGTCGTGATCGGTACGGCGGCAACTATTCCAATACTTCCGACAAGTGTACGCACGATTTCTGTAGCCACAATTTCCATATTTATAACTTCGCTATATGAAAATTGGGTAGTGTTAAAAAGCACAAGTAATGGCAATGCCGCACCGGTGTAAACAAGAATGAGAGTGTTGACGAGTGATGCGATATGATCACGCCCGACGTCCATCGCCTCACGGTATAACTCCCTGCGTGTGTATTTTGGATTGGCTTTTCTTAATTTGTCAACGATCGATGTTTGCGAAATTGTGATATCGTCCAAAACCCCCATTGAACCTATAATTATTCCAGCAAGAAGCAAACTTCTTATATTTATATTTCCTCCGAAAGCCTGAATATATAATGCTTCTTCAGCTGCAAAACCTGTAAGTTTTGTGAAAATGACAAACACATATGCTAAAAATCCCGTTAAAATAAGCGCCAGAAATGTGCCAATAACTGCAATTGTTGTTCGCTTTTGTAAGCCATGCGAAATATAAAATGTGAGTGGAATGATAAAAAACGATCCCAAAAGTGCAATAAGTATCGGATCATTACCGATCATTATCTGCGGTATTACCATGCGGACAATTATGAAAAATGATCCCGCCATTGCCACGATCGACAGCGCTCCTTTGAGTCTGCCAATGACAATAACAATTGTGATAAAAAGGGCAAATAAAATAAGAAGTGGCATACGACGGACATGATCTTGGATCATCGCGGATTTAACTCCGTCCTGGTTTTGTGTCAAAACAACGATAACTCGATCTCCTATACGTAAATTCTGATTTTCAATTTGTTTAACATCAAACAAACTGACTGGATATTTTTGACCCTTGAAATCACCGTTAATTAATGCAACTTCAATTTTATTTTGATTGAGTGAAGTGATTTCTGCTTCATATCTGGAGTCTGGCTGCTGGGCATTGACAGCAGTAACGTTTATAAAAAAAACTAGAGTTAAAATTAAAATGAAGTTTTTCATTTTTTCTTGGCATCGGCGCCAATCGCTTCTGAAATTGAAGAATATCCATCATTTTGAAGTAAATATGCAAGCTGACGATTTATGACGGCAATGATTTGAGGTCCTTCAAATATCATGCCGGTGATCATCTGTACAAGAGTGGCACCATTTTTGATTTTACGATACGCATCTTTGGCATTAAATACTCCTCCACAACCTATGATTACGAGTTTTTTACCAGCATATTGATATGCAAGTTTTATAAGTTCGTCTGATCGAAGTTGGGTAGGCTTTCCACTGAAATTTCCTTTTTTCCATTTTGCAACTTCTTCTTGATCAAGCGCCCTATCTTTTCTGTTTTTTTGCAAATTGCCAAAAATCACGCCGTTTATTTGATATTTCAAAATAACATCAAGCATTTTTCTCACATCCGTATCTTATTTTTCTATCGGCATTTTTATGAAGATAGGTTTTTTTATTTTTAACTTTTTAATTGCATTCAGAAGTGAATTTAAATTTTTGGGTGGATAAAAAGATATCGAAGTTTGTAAATTTGGACAACTTATGTTTAGCTCATAATAGGAATTTTTTACTTTTGATTTTTCAAACATTTTGAAAGCGGAAATAATGTCGTCTATGGCTTGCTTTTGAGTTTTTATAGACTGTTTGTTGGTGACACCAATACTTATCCCGACCGGAAATGAAAAATCCTGTCCCGAAAGACGATTAATGATCGCGCGAGCCCCTGGATTGCGAAAGCCTTTATTGACTAAAAGTGAACGCGATTTTTTGAGTCTTCCAAGTCGTGGTTTTTCATTGCCCTCACATGGTCGATTTGTGATTGTACCCACCGTTTGAAAACCAAAGCCAATTGCGGGTAATATCTGGGTAAATGCTGCTGTATAGTCATAGCCCGCAGCAAGTCCGATTGGATTTTCAAAATCAATACCGGCTACTTTTTGTTCCAAAGATCTGTGTCTGTAACTAAAATAAAGACTAAAAATTATTCGAAGTGGGGACAATTTTCCAAACCAATATCCAAAAAACATCGCCCTTTCATGCACCCACTCTGGATCTATCAAAAAAAATAGATGGCGAATAATGGATTGATATAAGACTTTGACCTTTTCCAAAAAAAATATTCGATACTCATGCCAAAAGGTATATCGAACAAGAAAATAAAGAACAAAACTAGTAAGTGCGGAAAACAAACAATATAAACACCAAGCCTGGAGCACAAATCCCTGAAGTAAAACTAGATATAAAGAAGTCACGAATCCAATTGCTGTCAAAACAAATACAATTCTTTTCCATATAATTTTCCCGGTATAAAGCGCGACAAAAAGACTTAAAAAAACAAGGCTGTAATGTACGGTACCCAATAACGCAATTGGAATCCCATAAATAGTTGCATACACACTTTGGAGGACCTCCCCACAATCTCCAAACAGACTTAAATGACACGGTGGGATGGTGTTGGCATAATGTTGGAATGTCAGATAAAGGGCGTCAAGTAAACCGATCGATGTAAGTATGAGTGATGCCACGGCATAACCGCTTGTAGACTTACTTCCTGATTGACTCATTTCCATCAGACTATTTTACCATGAATCGCCTCAACAACAGACTCACCCATCTCGATCGCAAAATTAGTACCGCGATCCCAAGGATAAACTTGTTGCATATTGGCAAGATATACATTTTGAAGTGGTGTTTCAAAAGGCATTATTTTTTTGGAAAAATTCGTATACACAATCGGTTGCGCAAAAGGAACTTTAAAAACATGATGAGCTATTATATTTTTTTGGTAATCTGAATTTAATTTTTGTAAGAATGGATGATACTCTCTCAAAAGTGCCTGTGAGTCTAAAGAAAAATATCTATGTCCATGTGGAAGATAATTGCCTACATATACAATATGTTGACCAGCATAGTGTTTTTTGTCAATAAAGTTTGTGTGTTCGACAACAGCAAGAAATGAGTAATCTTTTTGAGAAATATTTAGCCAATAAACATCTTTTGGTAGAAAAGGTTTATTCAATTGTAAAACCATATTCACGGCACCGATTGAGTCAAACCCACGTAATTTTTTTGCGTACTCTGACGGCAGATCGGCCATACTGGCAAAATACAGGTTTGGGAAGGTCACGAGTACTGCATCAAATTTCATCTGTGATTTATTCTTATTTTGTTCAAAAGTCAGCTCTATACCATGATCAGTTTTATTTATCCATTTTACTGTGGTATTAAATTTTATCTGACCGCCATTGTTTTTTATTTTTTTAGAAAGATTATCGGCAAATGTCTGAAAACCTCCTTGGGGATAACCCAGTTGTGTCGTGCGCGCTTTGATACGAGCCCAAAACCAGGCAAGTGAAATTTCATGTGCATATGAGCCAAATTTAGCACGAAGCAGAGGTTCCCAGAGGATACCGTACGGTATCCTCCCAAGCTTTTCTTTTAGCCAGGCGTGCGCAGTCACATTTTCATGCTGTTTCCAATCTGCAATATATTTTAAATATCCAAGTACTGCGCCCATACGCAATCTATCGATTATTGACAACTTGGGAAACTCCATCAGTTTTAGCGGTGAATCGAGTTGGAATATTTCACCATCGATCAGAGAAGAAGTATTTGGCCTTGTAAAAAAAAATTTGTGTCTGATTTTTTCGGCAAGATCAAGAATGGCATGATCCGATGTAAATATATGATGATAATGTTTTTCAAGCGGCCATTCCCAACTTTCATCCTTAAAACCGATGGCAAGTCCGCCCGGCAACATCTCTTTTTCAAAAACTGTAACCTCGTGTCCTTTTTGTTGGAGAAAAAAAGCCGCACTAACTCCGGTGAAACCAGCGCCGATTATACCGATGTGCATGAAACATATAATAACACGGCATATTACTAAATGAAATCCACTTGACAACACTTATGCATACTGTCATATTATATTCATATGGCAAAATCACGTAAAAAATCCGCCAAAAAAAAGCAATCACAAAAAGAGATGATACTTTATCATGTTGGGCAAATGGCTTTTATTGCGGTCATCATCCTTATAGTTTGGCTTATAACTACGATTGCAGACGCTCGAGGAATGTAATCTAAAAAATCCCTTCATTTTTAAATTTTTCTGCTACAATGGAGACACTATTATGGTCGCATCAATACTTATCATTGAAGATGATGAAGGTGTACTCACCTATCTTAAAGAATTTTTGTTTGACCATGGCTACAATGTCATGACTGCGACAGCCGGTGCAAAAGGGCTTTCTATAATAAAAAAAACTGCACCCGATCTTGTGATTTTGGATCTTGGACTACCAGATACGCGTGGCGAGACGCTTTGCCGTCAGATCAGGGAAAAATTTACGGATATGCAGATTATTATGCTTACCGCCAAAGATACTCCTGCTGATATTATTGAAGGACTGAAACTTGGTGCGGATGACTATCTGACCAAACCTTTCGACGCTGAGATACTTTTGGCTCGTATTCAGGCGCGCCTTCGAAGAAAAACAGGCACGAATGCTCATCTTAAAGTCAGCGATCTCATGCTTGACACTGAAACTATGAAAGTGACGAGATCAAATAAAGAGCTTCATCTTACTGCGCAAGAACATAAATTACTTGAGTATCTCATGCAAAATAAAGGCAAAGTCCTGACGCGAGATATGATCCTAAATCGTCTCTGGCTTTCATCTGTGGATATTGAAACAAGAATTGTTGATGTGTATATTGGATATTTGCGAAAAAAGATTGATCGAAATTTCGAGAAAAAACTTATCAGATCTGTTCGAGGGTTTGGATATACAATAAAAGAATAAATTAAATACGGAAAAAAGTGCCTACTATATAGGCGATTGATGCAGATATTCCACCGACAACTAATATTTCTCCAACTGACCTTAAAATTGATTCTTTTGTTACTCTCCACCTTAAAAGACCTAAAAGTACCAGTGCGAGCGCAGTAGCAATGCTTGCGTAAAAAAAAGTCTGTGGATCGTTTTGGAAAAAAATATATGGAATAAGCG
>CAYNLS010000029.1:304-693 GCA_964398125.1 uncultured Gammaproteobacteria bacterium | reverse complement strand
AATCCAAATACTACAAAGGCAATGAATGTTGCCAGTGCCGTAAGCGAGGGATTTTCCGAAGGATCACTCATCTCAAGTTCATAGCGCATCATAAAATCAGCCCAGTACTCTTTATTTTTAGAATAAATATCAACAAGTAATTGTGAATCTTCTTTTGAAAAACCTCTCATCATCAAAATTTCTTTGGTTTCAGCCTTTTCCATCAGAGGATTTCCGTGTATTTCTTTAAGCTCTTTATTTTTTTCTTCATGATAGCGATCATGTTCTGAACGCGTTGACAGAAAATTTCCCAAACCCATCGAGGCGCCATCAGCAAAAAGATTTGCGAGTCCAAATAGAAGTACGGTTATGTATCCTAAATTACCAAAAGATGTATTTGCGCCGGTAAA
>CAYNLS010000029.1:0-294 GCA_964398125.1 uncultured Gammaproteobacteria bacterium | reverse complement strand
CACGGCAAAAGTAGTCACAATGCCGTCATTACCGCCATACACAATTTCTTTAAGATAAGTCGAAAACGGAGAAATTTTATGTTCCTCTGCCAGGTGCTTTTCAAGATCGGCTTTTGTGTAAGTCATAGTTATTATTTTAACACTTTGGCATCGGCATATTATAATAACATATGATCCAGGGGTACAAATTCATAAGGGATTTGCAGTATAAGATATACATCGAAGAGTTCATGGTGTCATCACTTCTTGCTATCTTGGGCATCAGGGTATTTTTAAAATTGACAAATTATCCTC
>CAYNLS010000028.1:0-11945 GCA_964398125.1 uncultured Gammaproteobacteria bacterium | reverse complement strand
TTTACAACATAGCCATTTTTACCATCGACGATCAGATCCTTAATCGCATTATCCCTGTGATTCGTAGTGATAACAGGGATACCAGAGGCATGTGCTTCAAGCGCGGTAATACCAAACCCTTCTCGTGTTGATGGCTGTACAAAAACTTTTGATGACTTCATCAGTCCGTATAATTCGTTGTTATTCTCAAGAAAATCATAAAAAATAATATTTTTTTTTAAATCTAACCTTTCCACTAATTTTGTCAATTTTTTCTTTTCAGGACCTCGTCCAACAATAATACATCTTATGTCCGGATAGTTTTTCTTTGATAAAGAAATTGATTTTATAAGAACATCAACATTTTTATTTGAAAGCAGTCTTCCGGCAAAAATAACATCAGATTTTTGCTTAGCAGGTTTGACGTTCTCAATTTCTTCGATATCAATACCGTTTGGTATGGTATGAAGATGTTCTGTAAGATTACCTTCTTCCTTAAGTTTTTTTGTTGTATGTTTTGATACCGAGATTATCTCATCTGGCATTTTAATACTTATATATTCTATAAGGTAAGCAAAATATCCTAGTCTTCCTAAATTCTTTTTTTAGTTTTTTTTTCCCCATACTTCATGCCATGACGCAATCATTTTCTTTCTCTTTAAAACACAAACTACTTTCGTGAAAATTACTGGGAAAAACGGCATATGATCAACGTCTATTATGTCCCAATTTTCTTTAATGAGCTTTAAACAGGAAATTCCAAATAAAAGACCCTGTCTTATACTCCTTCTTTTTCCTGTGTAAAGATCGAGGAGCGGGGAAATCGCATGCAAATGGACACCATGTTCAACTCTGTCATTTTCTTTTGTATCCCACCATTTCATGCAGTAGATATGCACGTCATGACCAAGCTTTGCGAGTCGAGTGGATATGTCATATAATCTTTTTTCTTTTCCTCCTTTGTTGTATGGATATATGGCGTCAGATACAAAAGCTATTCTCATTCGTAGTGGACAGCAGGTGTCCAGGTCAAATTTTTAAAAAATGTTGACAGAATTTTTATACCATCTGGCAATGAATGAATTTTAGAATGTCCCAAGCGACGGTCATATGTGATAGGTACAGAATATACTTCCATGTCCATCTTTCTCATTTTAGTGATCATCTCCATCTCGATAGCAAAACCTCTTGAATCTAAGTGTTTTAAAAGTCTATCGAGTGCTCGTTTTTTAAATGCGAAATATCCGGATAAACAATCGGTTACATTGGCATCATAAAAATGTCTTACCAAAAAGGCAAAAACCCAGTTTATAAACCTGTGGGAACTCGATAATGAACCATGAATTGTTTTTCCTCCAATTCGTGAACCGATGACCACGTCACAAAAATCATTTTTCAAAGGTTCAAGCAGACGCGGCATCTCAATGGGTTTATAAGTATTGTCACCATCAAGTATGACTACATATTTAGTATCTTTGGTGATCGCTCTAAATCCTGCTTTTAATGCATATCCTTTGCCCTGATTTCTTTCGCGGATGATTTTTATTCTTCTTTTGTTTACTTCTTTTATAGTGCCGTCCTTAGAATTATTATCGACCACAATGACGTCGACGTTGAGTCCTTGTAGCATGAGTTTTCTAAAAGGCATGGTGTCCAGCACTCTTCCGATACCTTCTTCTTCATTGTGACAAGGAATTATTACTGTTACTTTTTCCATATAAAACGATTAGTTAAATTCTGTATTAGTTACCCAAAAATGTATACTTTGTTTTTTGTTATCCAGGTTGACACTTATTTTTGTTTTTAAAGAATCTTCGGAAATTGAGAATTTTTCTCTGATCGTTTTATATTCATCATGTTTTAAGCTGAAACTTCCTTTATTTAACAAAGTCGCACTTCCTGAAGCATCAGAAATGACGGAATAATCGTATTTATAATCTTCATATTCTAAGTTGTGCACTACAAAACCGACTTGGTATTCTCTATCTGGCGAGATATTTTCAGGGAGTTTTAAATGATCTTCAAAATAAAGCTCAGTGAGAGGTTCGGGTTTAGGCAGAAGATTATATTTGCCTAAATAATTTGCGAAAATATCCCTGTTTAGAAAAATTGCGGTAAAGATAAGAAGTCCTAATAAAGAACTTAGAGAAAAAACTATATTTCTTTTACTCATAGTACGGATTCAATTTATTAAGTCTAATTTAATAATGTTAAATTATTGTAATAATTGAATTTAAACATCATATAGTATTTCGCAAATAATTACTTAAATAGACATTTTATTTGATTTATTGATCTATAACAGCATAAGAAACTACTATACCGACTTCTGTGGTAAAATTAAGTTCTAAATCCGGGCGCATAGCTCAGTTTCCGCCTAAGACGGCGGATCAGCCGTTGTAGGCTGAGGCTAGACCCGCTCGCATCGCTACGCGAAGCGTTGCGGGCGAGGCGTTCGTAGATAAATTAATTGGGCGCATAGCTCAGTTGGCTAGAGCGTTACATTGACATTGTAAAGGTCTCAGGTTCAAGTCCTGATGCGCCCACTATTTTAGACTTTAGACGTTAGCTTTTAGAAAAATTTATGAAAAGGATTTTATCGGGAATAAATCCCAGTTCGACAAAAGGTCTTCATCTTGGAAACTATTTCGGTATGGTGAAACCGGCTGTGGATTTTCAAAAAGAAGGGGAGTGTTTTTACTTTATTGCCAATGTACATTCTCTAAATACGGTTTTCAATCCTCAAGAGGTGGAGAGTAACACAATGAATATTTTTACGGAGTTTTTGGCATTCGGCATCGATCCGGAAAAAACTGTCTTTTATGTCGAATCTGATATTCCCTCGATAACATACATGCAGACAATACTTAATAATGTCGTCACGGTCGCAGAGCTCAAAAGAATGCATGCATACAAAGATAAACTTCAGGAAGATGTAAGTCCGGACGCGATCGGGATGGGTCTTTTTTCCTATCCTGTTCTTATGGCTGCAGATATTCTTGCATTTAATGCCGATATGGTTCCGGTGGGTGAAGATCAAGCCCAGCATATCGAAATTGCCCGTGAAATGGCACGCACATTTAATAATAGATACGGAGATATTTTGAAAGTACCCGAACTTTATGTCCGAAAAGAATCTGCTCGTGTTTTGGGTATAGATGGAAAGCGAAAAATGAGCAAGTCACTCGGCAATGATATTCCGATTTTTGGTACGGAAGAAGAAGTAAAAAAACAAATCATGTCTATAAAAACCGATCCTGCGCGTATTCATCCGACCGATCCCGGTGATCCGGCAAAAAATGTGACTTTCAACTATCTTGAACTTCTCGAATATGATAAATCTTCAATTGCAGATATGAAAGAACGCTATAAAAAGGGGACGATCGGCGATGTTGAAATAAAAAAGATTTTAGTTGATGTATTTTTAAATTATTTTAAAGAAATGCGTGCCAAAAAAGCCGAGCTTGCAAAAAATATGGATCACATAATGAAGTTAAGAAAATCCGGCGCAGAAAAAGCAAACCAAATCGCCGAAAGTACACTTCATAAAGTAAAACTGGCAGTTGGACTTTCCTAAAAATGAAATCGAAAACATATTTATTCTTCATGACCGAGGTTGGACTCGCACATATTTCACGTACACTCGCGGTTGCAGAAGAACTTCATAAAAGAAAGCATAAAGTGCTTTTTGCATTACCGAAACGCAGACAGCATATTTTTAAAAAATCAACGGTGCAATTTGTTGATATCCATGGATATATAGACCGCGAATCTATCGAGATCGTGAAAGTAGTAAAAGATAATAGGAAAATTGCTCGTGCGATACGTGATGAATTAGAACTTATTGATGAATACAAACCTGACGCAGTAATTGTCGATACGAGATTGACCGTACTTTTTAGCGCAGCATTAAGAAAAGCTAAAGTGTTTTCTCTTGGTGGAAGTGATGGAGTGCCGGGTTTTTCATATGTTCCTGCAAATATTTTTCCTCGGATAAACGTTGTAATCAAGCCCGTTTTAAGGGTAATTGCCACAAGCATGTTAAAAAATGTCCTACGCAGCTTACATTCTGTGGCGGCAAAGTTCGGATCTTTGAATAATCTTGAAAATATAATTAATAAAACTGTTTTTATTGTTCCGGAAATAGAAACATATTTTCCGTTTAATCATAAATCAAACCTACAAATCTATTATGTAGATCCTATTTCATGGAATGGATTTAACACTGAGCTACCTAAGTATCTTTACCAGCTCAAACCTGATGGAAAAACTGTATACGTCACCTTTGGCGGTACCGGATTTGACGGAGACAAGCTTATTTCGATATCCAAAACCCTTCTAAAAAATGGATTTAAGGTCATTGTAACTACTGGTGAACTTGTGCCAACTTCATCATTTCCAAAAGATAAAAACCTGTTTGTTTCAAAATTTTTACCTGGTCAAGAAGTAGTAAAACATGTTGATTTAGTCGTATGTCACGGTGGGTATGGTACAGTCATGGAGGCAATTCTGGCGGGAAAACCTGTCATAAATATACCATTTAACCCTGATCAGTTGTTACAAAGTGGCAGAATCACTGAGCTTGGCTTGGGTGAAAGTATCGTTCATTTAAACTTTAAAGATATCATCAACATACTTAATTTTTCATGGGATAAAGTACAGACGATGGTAGAACGGGTGACCGCAGATGAGCTTATCCTGAATGTAAAAAAAATAATTGAAAACTATAAATTTTATCAAGAAAATATTAAAAACCTTACCAGTCGAATTCATAAAAAGGATGGTGCAGTCGAGAGCGCCGACATAATCGAGCGCTTGACATAGGCCGCTTTACTGTTAGAATAAATTTAATGGAAATCGTTCGATGCATTACTACTACCAAAACAACCGCATGATAGGCGGGGTAGTTTAATGCACTTTATTTACCCCGCAAATAGGCGGGGTTTTTTTCGGCCAAAGGCCGATCAGCCTATGGCTGAAATACAAAATTATGAAAAACGATAAAAATCTTGATAATCTACGTCACTCATGCGCACATTTGTTGGCTGCCGCAGTGATGAAATTATGGCCGGATACCAAAAGAACGATCGGGCCAGCTATTGCCGACGGCTTTTATTTTGATTTCGAATTTAAAAATCCGATATCTGATGAAGATCTGCCTAAAATTGAAAAAGAAATGAGAGAAATTGTCAGAAACTGGAACGGATTTGAAAAACACGAACTTGATGCGGGTGAGGCGAAAAAAGAATACCCGGACAATCCATACAAGCATGAACTTATAGATGAGTTTTCGGAGAACGGTAAAAAGAAAATAAGTTTTTATAAGTCGGGTGATTATTGGGACCTTTGTAAAGGCGGACATGTGGATAATCCGCGTAATGAAATAAAACATTTCAAACTTCTTTCAATCGCAGGCGCTTATTGGCGAGGAAATGAGAAAAATAAAATGTTGACACGGATTTACGGGACAGCATTTTCTTCTAAAGAAGAACTTGAAAATTTTGTGAAAATGAGAGATGAAGCTAAAAAACGTGATCACAGGAAGCTTGGCCAAGAGATGGATCTTTTTTTTATAGATGATTTGGTAGGAAAAGGTCTCGTCATGTGGCTTCCAAAAGGCGTAATTGTCCGAGACGAAATTGAAAATTTGGTTGTTGAAAAAGAAAAACAATACGGCTATGTACGTGTGGCTACACCACATATTGCCAAAGAGGAACTTTTCAAAATGTCAGGACATCTGCAGTATTACAAAGAAACGATGTCTCCGGGTATGAAAATGGACGATGCAACATATTATCTTAAAGCGATGAACTGCCCGCCTCATCATATGATCTACAAAAATAAACCTCGAAGTTACCGTGAGCTGCCGATGCGCTTGGCAGAGTATGGAATAGTTTATCGAAACGAACTTTCGGGTACTCTGGCCGGTCTGCTTCGTGTACGAGGAATGAACATGAACGACGCCCATATTTACTGTCGGAAAGACCAGGTTAAAGATGAATTTAAAGCCGTGATAAAACTTACTCAGGAATACTTTGAGATTTTTGGATTAAAAGATTATTGGTTCAGACTTTCAAAATGGGACCCTAAACACACTGAAAAATATTTTAATGAACCCGCAAACTGGGAATATACTCAAAATGTTTTGAGAGAAGTGTTACAGGAAATGAAAGTAGAATTTCAGGAGGCTTCGGACGAAGCGGCATTTTATGGACCGAAAGTTGATGTGCAGTTTAAGTCCATAGTTGGCCGCGAAGAGACGATGTCCACGATACAGCTTGATTTTGTCGCCAAAGAAAGATTTGACCTCCGCTATATTGATGAGAAAGGTCAAGAAAATAACGAAGTCTTTGTCATCCATAGAGCACCGCTTTCTACCCACGAACGCTTTCTTGCCTTTTTGATCGAACACTATGCCGGTGCGTTCCCACTCTGGCTCTCCCCAGTGCAAGTAAAAATTATTCCTATTTCAGAAAGACATAATGAATTTGCCAAAAATATTGCTAAAAAACTTATTGAAGCTGGAATCAGGTCTGAAGTAAACGAAAAATCTGAATCAATGCAAAAGAAAATACGTGAAGCACAGACCGAAAAAGATTATTATATGATGGTGATTGGCGACAAAGAAATGAATACCGGAGATGTAAGTATACGTTCTCGTGACGGTAAAACCTCTATAATGAAGCTGGAGGATTTTATCATAGAAACACAAGAAAAAATTTCCGCCAGAGGCGGAAAAAGACTGCCATGATAATCTCACTGATCGGCATGTCTGGCACCGGCAAAACTCACTGGGCAAAAAAACTTATTAATCATGGTTTTTTACATCTAAGCTGCGATGATCTTATCGAAAAAAAACTTGAACCGGAACTTTCTAAATATGGTTACAAAGGCCTTGAAGATGTGGGTCGTTGGATGGGCCAACCCTACGAATCTTCCTACAAAGATGCCAGTAAGAAATATTTAAAAAAGAGACGAGAGTCTTAGAAGAAATACTCGATCATATTCAGGTAGTGCCAAATAACACCGACATTGTCATCGACACCACGGGAAGCGTAGTTTATCTGGATGAAAAGATATTGAAGAAATTGAAACTTTGGACAACTGTTATTTACCTTGAGATACCAAAACAAATTGAAAAGGAAATTTTTAATAGATACCTTCTCCACCCAAAACCCGTAATCTGGGGTGAAAGTTTTAAAAAAAAGGAAAATGAAACCAATAATCAGGCTCTTGCCAGATGCTACCCTGATTTATTAAATTTCAGAAAAAGAAAATACGAAAAACTTGCAGACATGACAATCTATTACCATGAACTTAGAAAAAAAACCTTCGGCTCCCATGATTTTTTAAGACTTATAGATTAACAAAATGCAGTTTTACAGCACCCGTAATCACTCTCACAATATTTCCTTCAAAGAAGCTTTATTTTACAATCTTGCTCCAGACGGCGGGCTTTATATGCCTGTTTTTCTTCCTAAATTATCGGCAAATGAAATTGAATCAATGCGAAATAAATCTTTGCAAGAAATCGCATATTTAATTTTAGAAAAATTTATTGATAATATTGCGACAGATGAACTTAGAAAAATAGTCAGGAAATCTTATAGCTTTCCTATAAATTTAAAAAAAGTAGGTGACTATTATTACCTCGAACTTTTCCACGGTCCGACTATGGCATTTAAAGACGTAGGCGTGGGCACCCTTGCCAGACTCATGGAACATATCATTTCAAAAAATAAAAAGAAAATAATGATTCTCACGGCAACATCTGGAGATACCGGCGGAGCTGTGGCGCAAGCATTTTCCAATTTAAAAAATGTAAAAGCAGTTATCTTGTTTCCAGGAAATCAGATAAGTAAGCTCCAAGAGGAACAAATTACAAAGGTTGCAAATAATATTTATCCTGTTTCTGTAAAAGGTACTTTCGACGACTGCCAAGGACTTGTGAAAACAATATTTCAAAAGAAAGGGAAAATGTTTGGTGGATATGAATTGATTTCAGCAAACTCCATAAACATCGGCAGACTGCTTCCACAGGTGGTTTATTATTTCTATGCGACCCTAAAATTTAAAAATAAAAAAATACGATTTGTTGTGCCATCAGGCAATATGGGTAATATCACCGCCGGAATCATCGCAAAAAAGATGGGAGCCCCGATACATTCCTTTATCGTAGCTTGTAATGCCAATGATCCTGTCGTGACATACTACAAAACCGGAAAGTACACGCCAAAAAAATCAGTACGCACACTCTCAAATGCTATGGATATCGGTAGTCCCAACAATTTTGAACGAGTTTTAGATCTTTATAACAATGATCATAAGCAATTCAAACTGGATATTAAGGCAGTTTCGATAAGCGATGAGGAAACCATTGATACAATCAAAAAAATTTATCAAAAATATGACTACTTGATTGATCCGCATACAGCAGTCGCCGTAAAAGCTGGTGAAAAGCTCATAGTGGATGATTTACAGGACATCATTGTAGCGACAGCATCAGCCGAAAAATTTAGGTCTGAAATCAAAAAATCGACGGGAATAACTGTCAAAACTCAAACAAGAAAACAAGTTCTTGATAAATACAAAAAACGTTTATTTAAATGTAATAATTCTAGTGGGGATTTACGACACCTTTTAAAATCATGTTGAGCTTATGGGAAACGGCTTGAAAAAGATCAAATATGCCGATATAATAATGAAATTAGATATGAGTTTACGAGTTATTATCCAGAAATTTGAGGAACTTTAGACCATTTTATAAAAAGAGAACTAATCAATATCATCAATTGAACTATAGAATTCCAGTTGGTGAAGTGCGGGTTCTTGATAGTCAAGGTAAACAGATTGGAGTTATGCCAAGAGATGAAGCTATACAGATGGCGCGTTCTCAAGAACTTGATCTCGTACTTATCGCAGCAAAAGCGGTGCCACCGGTCGCAAAGATCACAGATTTTAAGAAATTTCTTTACGAAGAAGAGAAAAAATTAAAGGAAGCGAAAAAGGGAGCTAAAAAAAGTGTTGTCAAAGATTTGAAATTGTCGCTTTTTATAGGACCTGCTGATTTTGAACGTATCGTCAAAAGAGGTAAAGAATTTTTAGAAGACGGCAATCAGCTAAGATTGAATTTGACACTGCGGGGACGCGAGATTGTCAAGAAACAGATGGCCTTTGATCTCATAAATAGATATATCGGATTACTTGGAGATATGAACGTTTCCAAGGAACCACGTCTTGAAGGAAGAGTCATTCGAGCCGTTATCGCAAGCAAAAAATAACCCTTCGACTTAGCTCAGGGTTATACTGAGCCGGCTAAAAATCATTTGCAGTGTCGAAGTATAATTTTTTTATTATAATACTATATGCCAAAACAAAGAACCAGAAAATCAGCAGCAAAAAGATTTAAAGTCACAAGTGGTGGCAAGGTGCTCCACAGATCGCATAAAATACGACATCTGCGTTCAAAAAAGAGCAAAAGACAGATGCGAAGTCTTTTACAAATGAAAGAAGTCAAAGGTACTTTTAAAGCAAAAGTTAAAAGAATTCTTGGCGTCAAGTAATAAATTAAATTTTAAATATGGTACGCGTAAAACCAGGTAAATCAACTAGAGCATCACACAAAAAAACATTAAAGCTTGCTAAGGGTTATTGGATGACCCGAAGCAAACAGATCAAAAAGGCCACAGAAGCTGTGCTTCATGCCGGTCAATATGCCTATGACGGCAGAAAACTTAAAAAAAGAGATTTCAGACAGCTTTGGATAACAAGAATCAGTGCCGCTTTGGGACCACAAGGATTAAAATACAATCAATTTATACATAAAATGAAAGAGCAAAAAATTGAGCTTGACCGAAAAGTCTTAGCACAACTTGCTCTGGATTATCCAAAAGTATTTGAGTCTGTAATTTCGAAAATAAAAGGAACCGCGGATAAAAGTTAAATCGCGGAACAAGTGTAAAAAAACCCTTGAGCGAAGTAATCAAAATTTGTGAAGATTACACGCAACATGCCACTAACGACTTTATAAGATAAAAAGAACAACTTTGCTTGGAAGCAAGCAAATTTTCGGTTACGAGCGAAAAATTTATCTATGTCAGACATTCAGGAAGTTACTACACTATTTAAAACTCAACTTCATAAGATCGCTTCTTTGGCAGAACTTGAAAAACTTAAAATCGAATATCTGGGACGAAACGGAAAGATCAATGATCTTCTCAAAAATATTAAAAGTATCGATGCAACAAAGCGCAAAGAGTATGGGACGAATATCAATAAAGTCAAACAGGAAATCGAGCAGTTTATTAAAGAAAAATTTTTTGAGATTTCATCAAATGAAGAAAAAGATACGAGCTTTGATATTACCCGTCCTGGGAAAGCATATCCACACGGCAGTCTTCACTTGGTCACACTTGCGATAGATGAGATCGGAAAAATATTTGAAAAGATCGGTTTTATCCGTATGTCATATCCTGAAGTTGAATGGGAATATTTTTCTTTTGATGCGCTAAACATGCCCGCCGATCATCCGGCGCGTGATGATTTTGAAACTTTTTTTATTGAAAATAAGCCTCATCCTAAATATGGAAAAATGGTGCTTACGCCGCACACCTCATCTGGTCAGCCACGAGAAATGAAACGCCTCGGCAAACCCCCGATAAGAATGATCAATATTGCGAAAACCTATCGCCCCAACTGGGACGCCTCACATACGCCGATGTTTCACCAATTTGAAGGTCTTTGTGTAGATAAAAAAATTAATATTACACATCTGAAAGGAACAATCAGTTATTTTGCCAAAGAATTTTTCGGTGAAAATAGGGAAATACGCTTGAGACCTTTTCATTTTCAATTTACGGAACCATCTTTTGAAGTAGACATCACTTGTGGAGTGTGTAACGGAACTGGGTATGTCCCTGCTGTCATTCCGGACTTGATCCGGAATCCAGAAAAAAAAGAAATAGATTCCCGTTTTCACGGGAATGACAAGGAAAATATTCAGGATGACGAAAGGGTCAAATGTAAACTTTGCAAATCGGGCTGGCTCGAACTCGGCGGCTCAGGCATGGTACATCCGAATGTATTAAAAGCCGGCGGCATTGACCCGGAGGAATATACCGGCTGGGCATTTGGTTTTGGAGTCGAGCGAGTTTTTATGATGAAGGAAGGTTTGAATCTAGATGATTTGAGAATACTTTATAGTGAAGATATAAGATTTCTGGAACAATTTTAAAATGAATATCAAAATCACATACAGCTGGCTTCTTGAATATCTGGAAACGGACGCTTCTCCTTATGATTTACAAAAATATCTGTCCTTGTGTGGTCCCTCTATTGAACAGGTGACTAAGGTTGGGGATTCCGGAAGAGGCGGACTGACGGACTATGTTTTAGATATTGAGATCACTTCAAACCGTATCGATATGGCCTCTGTGATGGGAATTGCCCGCGAAGCTCAAGCTATACTGCCACAGTTTGGCAAAAAAGCTAAATTGAAAAAAAAGGAATTTCCTACTCCGGCAAATCCTGATAAAGAATTACCCATAAAAATAGTTGATCCTGATCGCACAGCAAAAAGAATTTTGGGGATAGTTTTGGATAATGTGACGATTGGTCAATCACCAGATTATATTAAAAAACGACTTGAACATGCAGGAATAAGAGTATTAAATAATGTTGTAGATATAACCAATTATGTGATGCTCGAGATCGGCCACCCGACTCATGTTTTTGATTATGACCGCATTCCTTCAAAATTCCTGACATTCAGAAAATCGAAAAAGGGTGAAAAGATCACATCTTTGGAAGATAAAACATATTCCTTGCCTGGTGACGATATCATCATCGAGGACGGCGATGGAAGAATCATAGATTTACCAGGAATCATCGGGACAAGTAATAGTATTGTTGTCGACAACACAAAACGGATACTTTTTTTTATAGATAATAATGATCCCGTTCAGATG
>CAYNLS010000027.1:2135-11951 GCA_964398125.1 uncultured Gammaproteobacteria bacterium | reverse complement strand
AATTGGTGCTTGTTTCGCAAATAATAAAAAAAACACTATTTGTATAGAAGGAGACGGAAGTATACAACTAAACATCCAAGAACTTCAAACTGTTGTCCATCATGCATTACCGATAAAAATATTTCTTTATAATAATCGCGGCTATGTCTCGATCAGACTGACCCAAAAAAATCTCTTTCACGGTCGTTATGTTGCTTCAAGCCCTGAATCCGGGGTTTCATATCCCGATATGATAAAAATTTCAAAGGCATATGGCATACATACGGAAGAAATTAAAGATAATAGTCAGCTTGAGCAAATGATAAAAAAAGTGCTCGCATTTAAAGGACCGGTTTTATGCGAACTAAATGTTTCTCCAACCCAGGAATTCTTGCCAAAAGCCGCCTCAAAGCAGCTTGCGGACGGCTCATTTGTATCAAGACCACTTGAAGATATGTATCCATTTTTAACTAAGGATGAACTTAAGAAAAATATGTTCATTCCTCTCATTGACGAATTATGAGAAAAACAGTTCTAATACTTGGTTCATCTGGATTTATAGGTAAAAATTTAGCTGAACAATTAAACAAAAAATATAAACTTCTGACTCCGAGTCACAAAGAATTAGATTTACTTAAAGAAAAAGATGTGACAAGTTATTTTAAAAGTCATAAGATTGATACGGTAATCTATAGTGTTTTGGTAGGTGGCAGTCGCATAGAAGAACACGAGGAAAAAGAATTGAAAACCAATTTGAGAATGTTTCTTAATGTTATAAATAATAACCAACATTATAGGAAGTTAATCAATTTTGGTTCGGGTGCAGAATATGATAAAACTAGATCAATTGCGAAAGTCAGCGAAACTAATTTCGGAGAAAGGATACCTACCGATGATTACGGCTTATTTAAATACACATGTTCAAAGATATTAGAAAATTATCAAAAGCCATCAGTGAATGTGAGAATATTTGGAATGTTTGGGAAATATGAAGATTATCGATATCGTTTTATTTCGTATGCAATTCTTAGAAATTTAAAAAATCTTCCTATCAAAATTAAACAAAATGTGTATTTTGATTATATGTTTATTGATGATTTTGTCAGGATTGTAGATCATTTCATAAATAATGATTCTAAAGAAAAAGTCTTTAACATTGGCACAGGGAATAAAATAGATTTGATTACTATTTCAAAAAAAATTAATCGCATTGCAAATAAGAAAGTAAAAATAATCATCGACCACCCAGGTTTACAAAATGAATATACATGTAGTAATAAAAGTCTAATTAAAGAACTCGGCAAGTTTTCATTTAATGATTTTGATACATCCTTGAAAAGTTTATACGTTTGGTATAAAAAAAATCTTAAATTTATTAATTTATAATTCTCTTTTTATGAAACATCGAGCATGTCCGCTTTGTGCTAATAATACATCTCAAGTACTTCATATCCAAAAATATTCACAAGAGTTAAATCATGCCGTAGTATGTTGTAAAAAATGTGGATTTGTTTATGTAAATAACACACGTTCTCAGAAATTTTACAACACATACTATGCCGAGATGTCAAAGTATGAAGATACTAGAGATTCAGAACTTCATGAAGAATCGGCAAAGATTATTATGCATTACGCACAAAAGTCGGACTACATTGTCGACATCGGATGTGCTACAGGTCACCTTTTGTATTTGCTAAAAAAAAATGATTATAAAAATTTGCTTGGTGTAGATCCTGCTCCAAAATGTAAAGAGGTTGCTCAAAAAAAATATAACATAAAATTGGTAACTGCGAATATCGACTCATACAAATCAACAAAAAAATTCGATTTTATAGTTTTAGCTACTGTCTTAGAACACTTGGAAGAGCTACAAAAATCAATGAAAAAGATAACGTCGCTGCTAAATGATGAAGGAAAAATATTTATCACTGTCCCAAATGCTGGAAATTTTTATCAAAAGTTTGAGGAACCATTTGGTGAATTTTCGACCGAGCATATTAATTTTTTTTCAACATATCATTTGCATGAGCTAATGAAGGAATATTCAAGTTTATATATCAGAGCTGATCATGTGGCGATTTTTTCAGTGTGGCAAAAAATCAAAAATCTCAAGACTAGCATGAACTCTTATATAAAAGCATCTAAGGAAAATTTGCATAAAATTCAAAAGGTAATAAAAAGAGCTCCAAAAAAAATTATAGTTTGGGGTGCAGGCTCATTGACTCAGAGACTACTACAGAGTTCAGAATTAAAAGAGAAAGTTATTAAATTTGTAGATAAAAATGTAAATCTTATTGGTAAAGATATCAAGCACAGTGAAATAAAATCACCAGACAACGTTACAAAATATAATGAGCCAAGATTTATTTTTACATATAAAATAAAAAAAAAAATTAAAAAAAAAATAAAAAAAAGAAAGCTGAAAAACAGAGTTTTAGCCTTTTAATATGAAGCAAGATCTTGATGGAATACTTTCGGAACCATTTAAGTATTACATTCATCGCCTAATAGAAAAATTCGGTGAACTCGATCTGTCCAAACCAATTATTCTTTTTGGAGCTGGTCAGATGGGAGATATTTATTATGCGAATTGTAAAAAAAATAATATTTCAGTTCTTGGGATTTTTGACAACGACACAGCTAAACATGGCAAAATTTTAGATAAAAAAATAAAAGTAAAATCACCCAAAGATTTATCTATAGTCTCCAGAGATACTCAAATTATAGTAACTTCAATTTTTGATGAGGAAATAATTTTGCAACTTAAAAAAAAGGGTTTTTACAAAGTTTGGAGTCATGAGTTTGCAACAACTGTTTTTCCACAAGTTTTTTACAATCCTTATTGGTTAAATGATATTGAAAAAATAGTTAAAAACAAAGAATTAGTTTTTGAGAGCTATGACCTACTTTCAGATTCGCTCTCACGCAAAACCTATTGTGCAATTTTAGAATATCGCCTATTTCTGCAAAAAAATAATTTAAGTAAATTAAAACAGTCAATAAAACACGAATATTTTGAAAAAAAGATAATTAAACTCACCAAAGATGAAGTTTTTGTAGATGGTGGAGCGTATAATGGCGATACTACTAAAAAATTTATACAAATTACAAAGGGAAAGTTCAAAAATATAATTTGCTTTGAACCTGATACAAATTTACTAAAACAATTAAAACGATACGTAACTCAATTAAATGATAAACGGATAATCATATATCCATTTGGATTGGGGGAAAAAAATTCGCGTCATAAATTTACAAATGATGGTACTCTTGGATCAAGATTAAGTGAAACGGGAGGACGTATGGTTAAGGTCGTTAATTTAGATAATTTTTTAAAGATTGAGCCGACCTTTATCAAATTAGATATTGAAGGAGCAGAACTCGATGCTTTAAATGGTGCAAGAAAAATTATTTCAAAATTTCATCCAAAAATGACCTTAAGTCTTTATCACAAAACGGAAGATTTATGGGAAATTCCCTTGTTTTTAAAAAAAATTAATCCTGACTACCGTTTTTATATCAGGCATTACAGCCCATTTTTGTACGATACTATTTGTTATGTTATTTAACTAAAACATGATTAAGAAAAAATTGATATCAATTGGAATACCGTGTTTTAATGAAGAGAAAAATGTAGTGCGGATTTATAATGCAGTAAAAAAAATAACTAGAAGATTAAACAAATATAATTTTGAGTATATATTTGTAGATAACGGGAGCATCGATCAAACAGCAGAAAATATCAAAAAATTTTCTCAGAAAGACACCAGTGTAGTTGGAGTATTTTTGTCAAGAAATTTTGGTCCGGAAGCATCACTTCAGGCCATATTAGATCATGTTTCAGGCGATGCATTTATTGGAATACCTTGCGATTTTGAAGATCCCCCGGAACTGATTCCTGAATTTATAAGGAAATGGGAACAAGGATTTAACATTGTTGTTGGGATATATACAAAATCTGAGGATGACGTATTCACCTCATTATTACGTAAAGCCTTTTATGGTGTATTTAAAAGAATTTCAAATATTGATATTCCTGTTGCCGCTTCAGGAGTGGGACTTTTAGATAAAAAATCACTCCAAGCACTAAATTCTTTGCCAGAAAAATTCAGATTTTATAGAGGGCTTCGTGCCTGGATTGGATTCAAGACGGCATATATTAAGTATGCTAGAAAGAAACGTACGACAGGAAAAAGTTCATACAGCATATTTAGTTATTTTCATCACGCAGAACGAGGAGTATTTGGTTTTACTTACTTATTTTTAGATATTATTGTTTACCTTGGATTTATATTGGTTTTTTTATCATTCCTTTTTATAGCAATTTATATTTTATTTTCTCTAATCTATAGTAATCCTATTAAAGGTTCGATAACAATTTTAGTTACGATAGTATTTTTTGGGGGAATACAACTTCTTGCGATAAGTGTAATTGGAAAATACGTCCAAGTTATTGTTGAAGAAACAAAAGCTCGCCCAGCATATATAGTAGACAAAGTTATTATCGCAAAGAAAAAATGAAAAAACCAAAATTCATTCCTGGAGAATCTTACGTCCCAGTCTCCGGTAAAGTCTATGATCAGGAGGAAATCAACAACGCAATTGAAGCGGCACGTGACGCCTGGTGGACAGAAGGGAGATTTGTTGATGATTTTGAGGCTGCCTTCAGAAAATTTATGGGTGTCCGATATGTTACTCTTGTAAATTCAGGATCATCTGCTGATCTCATCGCACTCTATGCACTCACATCATCTGTTTTTGGTAAACGGGCCCTTAAACCCGGCGACGAGTTTATTACTGCCTCAGTAGGCTTCCCAACAACTGTTAATCCGGGCATTCAGTTTGGTCTTAAGCCGGTTTTTGTAGATGTCGATCTCAAAACGTTCAATATGGACATCAATCAGATTGAAAAATCAATTACAAAAAAAACGAAACTTATTATGATGGCGCACACGCTTGGCATTCCGTTTGATCTTGAAAAAGTCATGTATCTTGTGAAAAAACATGATCTCTGGCTTATTGAAGACAGTTGCGATGCTCTGGGTTCAAAATATGACGGCAAACTTGTCGGCACGTTCGGTCATATAGCTACCTACAGTTTTTATCCAGCTCATCAAATGACTATGGGAGAAGGCGGTGCAATCATTACAAATAATGCATATATATTTCGATCAATCCGACAATTCCGAGATTGGGGGCGCGACTGTTGGTGTAAAACCGGCGAAGATGATCGATGTCATAAACGCTTTAAGTGGCAGTTTGGAGAGCTTCCATATGGATATGATCACAAATATACTTACACCCAGATTGGATTTAACGTAAAGCTGACTGATTTTCAGGCAGCCATAGGTCTGGCTCAACTCAAAAAAGTCCCTCGTTTTATAGAAGCACGAAAGAAAAATTACAAAAAACTTCATGAGTTTTTTAGTCAGTATCCCAAATATTTTAGTCTCATAGAGCTCACTAAAAAAGAAGATCCATGCTGGTTTGGTTTTCCTTTGATCGTCAAAAAGTCAGCCCCGTTTTCACGAAACGAACTTACCGAATATCTTGAAAAAAACCACATCGGAACTCGCAATGTTTTTGCCGGCAATCTTCTCCGCCACCCCGCTTATTTAAATCTAAAGAAAAAAAGCGTAATTGGTGATCTGAAAAATGCCGAGATCATCATGAATCAGGCTTTTTGCATGGGATTTTTTCCGGGTATAGAAAAAAAACAGATGCAATACGTCATTTCAAAGTTAAAAGAATTCCTCTCATTATATGAAGTTAAAACTTAAGTTTTTTCATAATATATTTTTAAAACATTCAACCACATATATTATCCTCATCTATTTTTTAATAAATATGGTCTTCATGCGCACACTTTGGAACCAAATCATTTTTGACCATTCAACTGTAGGCGCGGTTTATGGAGAGATATATGCAGCTGAGTGGAATATGGAAAAACTGTATCAAAATATTGTACAGTTTAAAAATCCTTTTGCTCATTCGGAAAGCATGTTTTATCCATTCGGTACAAATTTTATTGCAACAGATTCTGGGGTGGCATTCTTCTTTGTTTTTTTAAGGCCATTTTTATCTATTCACCAATCGTTATATGTGATGACGGCAATTTCATTATTTCTAGCAAATGTAGGAATGTTTTTACTTCTAAGAATTTTAGGTATCAATAAATTGATTGCATTTTTGATCGGTTTTGCATTTGGGTATATGACTTTTATCCATCCCCGACTTGGACACATAACTTACTTCTTTTTTTATCCGTTCCCCTGGTTTTATTTGTCTCTTTTGACAATCTATAAATTTAAAAATACTTACATTAAAATTTTTGCATCAATAATCGCAGGATTATTATTAACACTTACTTTATATCTGAATTTATATTTCTTTGTGAGTTTACTATTATCAATTGCGTTTTTTCTAGCATATTTTATTTTCTTTGAAAGAAGTTTTTTATTAAAAACAGTAAAAAGCTATTATCGTTATGGATTGCTGATGTTAGTTTCTTCTCTACTCTCTCTTTCTCCATGGCTTAAAGTTTTTTATGAAACATCAAAATTTGAGGAACTCCCAAAAACTGAAGGTTGGGCTGGTGCAATCGATTTCTCCTCAGATTTATTTGGCTATTTCGTTCCCAGTGGTTATAGCGTTTTTCTTAAGCCGGTTGCTATTTGGTGGGGAGTATATTTTCCCTTCACAAGGGGAATATTTGAAAATTTTTCCTACCCAAGTATTATTATTTTGGCTAGTTACATTATTCTGATTTTATTTCTCGTAACAAAAAAACTTTCTAAAAAATTATTCAACACGATTAAACCATACTTTTTTGTAAGTGCTGGTTTCTGGATATTGACTTTGGGACCATTTTTACATGTCTTGGGGAAATGGGGAATAACAGTAGATGATGGTATTCGTATTGTTGTTCCACTTCCATATGTACTTTTTCATTATCTACCTTTTATGAGTAACATAAGAAGTCCTGGAAGATTGATGCCAGCATTTATATTTTTTGCATATATTGTGTCAGCGATGATGATCGATCACTATATTAAAAATAAATCACTTAAGTTTAGAAATTTTTTTTACGGACTTATAATACTTTCCATTATTATAGATCATTATGTAGTTGTGCCCAATCCTCTACCCAATTTTCTCCCAAAAAAAATATATGAGTATATTCGTCAAGATCCGCATGATGTTACTGTTATGGAAATGCCATCTGTAGTAAGAGACGGATTCACATATTTTGGAGATCTCGGCAGTCTGAATTATATTCAAGGACAACCATTTCACGGTAAAAATATTTTAGGAGGATACATGGGTAGATTTCCCCATTATAAACGAGATTATTATGTGAGAAATCCCTTTCTAGGATATATGGGAAGACTTATGGATATTGACATTAAAAATAATGGTTCTATTGAAAGAACTCCCAGCGATTTAAAAAAGTGGGAGAAGATTGATATAAAAAGAAGCATAGATACAATAGATTTTCTTGATTTGGGGTATATTATGGTAAATACAGAAATGCCTTATGTCAAAAACTCAGAAACAGTAAGTGCATCTCTTGGATATACGCAAGTTAAAACAGAAAAACAATATCATTTGTGGTATCGTAAACCAAAAGACCGCGCGTTTGTTTCTGTAAAAGTGGGAAGCCCAGATGATGATGTTTTACTTGCTCAGGGATGGAATACACGTGATGATGGGTTTAGATGGGCTGGTAAGAAAATGTCGGTGATGTTCAAACTTAATAAAAACATACCACAACGATTATATTTTACGGCAGGGGCATTTTACAAACCGCAGTCAGTGACTATTTATCAGAATAAGAAAAAAATAGAGAATGTGGAGCTTGATACATCTATTAAAACGCATTCAGTTTCATTGCTCCCGGATTTAAAAGGAGGTATAAATACATTCACGTTTATCTTTGAAACTTATTATGTGCCTTCAGAAATAATTTCCGGAAGTAATGATCGCCGTCAGATTGCCGCAAAATTTACAGAAATATTTTTAAAATAAATTACTATGCTTTCAATTGGACTACTAGCATTAAAGATTATCTTAGTACTATATTATGTTGGTTATGGACCTACTGCAATTTTGTTACCGATACAGCTAAAAAAATATTTTATCTGGTTTATTCCATGGGTTGCGACTGCTTTTATAGCCATTTTTGGTGTAATTTTTAGCTTGGGCAAGTTTCCGATGAATACTGCTGCACATGGAATAATTGGTCTGAGTACTGCAGTGTTAATTTATGTCTACTTTAAAAAAAAGATGTTGGGTATGAATTTTAAAGACAATGTTTTAAATATTATTGCGTTGATGGTTATTTTTGGATTATATATCGCGCCTTTAGCTATACAAGTAGGATTTCCAACTGTTGTTTCGTTAAGTAATCGCGATCCTATTACATATACAAATGTCGGTGATTTTTTGAGAAATCACACAGTTTGGGAAGGTGCGACCTATGTTCCTTATAGTCCATATCTTTGGTCGGTTGGTGATTTTATACATTTTAGTCATCGTTGGGGCAGTCCTATGATATTGAGTTTTTTTAGTTCAGTTTTTCAATTAAGAGGATATGAAATTTATTCAATTCTTATAACATTGTATTTTGCACTTAGTTTTCCACTCGTAGTTGTGCTCACGAAGATAGTAGCAAAGAAATATACACCATATATGTGGATTTTTCTTTTTCTAACATATGCGGTTAATTCTACATTAGCTTATATGTTGTTTAACGTTTTCTTCGCCCAGTTTATTTTTGCTGGACTTTATATATGCATGATCATTCTATATTTTGCTTATCCATCTCAAAAAGGAAGATCGATTTTCAATAGATTTCATTATCTTATTGCAATCTTTATTGCCACTATAACATCAGTTTATCCGGATGGACTTGTGTTAGTTTTGATTCCAATTTTTTTAATCATAATTATTAGATATTTATTAATGAATAAAGATACAACTTATGCTCAATTAACCGCAAAAGTATTATTCCTTGCATTTATTATCAATCCAGTTACCTTTCAAACGGGTTTAAGTTATAATTTAAAAATAATTCTCGCATATTCTAAACCTGCATTCATAGGTTGGGAACCATTGCCAAATGCATCACCATTGGAAATGATGGGTATTTACAATCTCAATTACTCTCGCCGCCTGCCGTTTCTTATTTTTGGTATCCTTTCATTACCGATAGTTATAACATGGATAATTGGATTTATAAAATCCAAAAATAAAATTATTTTGAGTTCTTTTCTAATCACCTTTTTACTTCTACTTTTTAATTTTCGATATTTAAATAATAATTACTTTTTATTTCATCGGACATTAACGTATGGGCTGTTTTTGTTTTCTATACTATTTGCAATTGGCGCATCAGGTATATTCGAATTATTTAAAAAAAGATTTATAAAATATGCAATAATAATTGTATTTGCGGCAATGACTGTACGCTCATTTTATCGAACCTGGTATCAGATGTATTGGCATATGCATATTGTTGATAAATCTTTGGTGTCTCTAAGAGAAATTAATGACAATCCGGAATTCCAGGAAGTTTTTTATACTGCAGATGTATTCATAGGCGAATATAATCTTTGGAAACGCATATGGCGTGACCAAATACTTATGGATAAAAAGATTATTTCAAACCAAAATTATCTTTACGAAGAAAAATTGCCCGTAAACACCTATGTGCTTGCCGAAAAAGAAAAACTCTCATATCAAGGAAAAACCCTCAAATTTAAACGCAAACTTTGGGAAAATGAGTACTATATTTTAGGAGAAATTGTAAAAAAATAATACCATTTTTGAGTAGTT